>CANRNM010000006.1 GCA_947631975.1 uncultured Clostridia bacterium | reverse complement strand
CAGGGCGCTTATTATCCCCCTTGGCTGTGAAAGTCCCGCGCAGAGCGCGCCAAGCCTCATGAGAGGCAGAGAGCCTATAGCCGCAAATAAGAACGTATATAGCGTTACGGTTACGGGACGGTATTTTTCTAGGGCATATCTGCCGAATATGCTGTAGAGCGCATAGAAGAAGCCCGAGCCAAGCCCGCAAAGAAGTCCGAAGGGCGTGCCGTTTATGCTGCCCGTTATACCCGTAACCAGAGCGCAGCCCGCTACGGTGAGTATGAGCGCGCATATTTTGTTAGCCGTCATTTTCTCCTTGAAAAGAAGGGCGGACATAAGCGTTACGAATATGGGCGCGGTGTAGAGCAGTACCACGGATATTGCCGCAGAGCAGGTCTCCATGGATGTGAAAAGGCAGTGGTTAAAAAGTACAAAGCTTATTATGCCCGTGCCTATGAAGTATTTTATGTCCTTAAGCTCCATTTTAAGAAGCTCCCTGTCCTTGAGCGCAAATATCATAAAGAGCAGGGCGGAAGCTCCGAAGCTTCTTATCACCACTATATTTCCGGAGGATATGCCGCAGTCCGAGAGGGAATAAGAAAATAGGCTTATAAGCCCCCACAGCGACGCTCCGCATATTACATATAAATAATATATTCTTTTGTCCATTGTATCACTCCATTGTCCATTAAAAATAAATATACCATATTTTTATTTCAATTTCAAGGAATATGACGATTTTATATATTAAAAAAAGAGGAGCGCAACGCTCCTCTTTTTTTAAGCTTATCACTGATTTTTAGGTTTTCTTATGCAGTCGTTTGCCACAAGTCCGTTGTACACATAGTCCAGCAGCACATTGTAGCCCTTGTCATTAAGCACAAGTCCGCCCTGCTGCAGGAAGCATTGAGGTATCCTTCCCGCGGCTTGTTCAGCCTTATCCTCATCGGTAAAGTCCACATCCGTATCCTCAAGCTTTATGCCCGAGAGATATTTCCTCACATTCATATAGTGCGAGCCGAAGCTTGCCTCCATTATTCTGTCATATTCCCTTGCGCTTTCGTTGTCTCCGCTTATAAGTCCCAGCACAAGGTATCTGTTTTTGTTGGCTCCGCAGGAGGCGACTATCCTCTCTATGTAGCTTGAAAGCAGTTCATAGTTGTCCCACTTGTCATTCTCGCCTACCCATATTATGTGCACAAAGTCTTTGAACTCATCGTCGCTGCTTGTGTTCACCACGGAGCCCGCGGGTATTGTGAAAGGCTCGCCGTCGGTCATTCTCACGAAATAATGGCGGTTTTCGCCCGTTTCGGGGTCTGTTCTCACATCTCCGCCTATCATTCCCTCGTGTCCCGCGACCGTTACGGGATTGAAGTTTGAGGAATCAGAGGATATGGCAAGAGGCCATACATAGCCGTCCTCGCTTGAATCAAGGCTTATGTCTATGAGGTCTGCCACCGTGGGTATTGTTACATCCTGAGATATCACAAAGGGCACAACGCCTATTCTGCCCAGTATTGTGAGCATATTTTCGCCTCTTACGGCAAGATTTGTTATAGGTATCTTATAGCCGTCCTCGTTAAGTTTGTTCTGAAGGTCGGAGGCAAAATTTGTGCTGTTTGTGCCCGCGCTTGCCATAAGGTCGGAGCCTATGCACACTATGCCCGGTATGACCTTGGATATTTCGGTATATTCCGCCTCGGACTGAAGCCTCTTTTCGGAGGATTCTTTGGCATAGCTCTGGGCAGTCTTTGCATTTTCCTCTATTGCTTTGTTTGTGTGCTTGTTTATTGCGGTAAAAACAATGGGTATTATTATCGCCATAAGAACAAGCGCCAGCACTGCCAGTCTGTTTAAATATTTCATATACTCCCTCCCTTTTTCGGCGGGTCATTTTAAGCCTTCGATGTGTGGCTGTGTCTTGAACGGCTGGAGGTGTCGTATGGATTCGATTTATACGCATAGCCGTACTTTCTGCCGTATTTTGTGTTGTTCTCCTCTACGGAGTTTATAACTACGCCGAGTATATTGCCCTCGACAAAGTTTATGCTCTCTATAGCTCTGTCTATCTCGTCATATGTGGACACATTCTGTCTTACAACAAGCATTATGCCCGTTGTGATCTTTGAAAGAAGCATAGCGTCCGTAACCACATTAATGGGAGAGGTATCGAGTATAACATAGTCGTAAAGATCCTTTACGTTCGACAGAAATTTCTCCATATTCTTTGAGCCGAGGAGCTCCGAAGGGTTGGGAGGCATGGGACCCGATGTGAGCACATCCAAAGTCTGATATACCTTCTTATGCACATTTTCGTCAAATGACTGACCCGTAAGTACGGATGAAAGTCCCTTCTTGTTGTCAACATCAAACATCTTGTGCTGCACGGGACGCCTTAAGTCGCAGTCAATGAGCAGTACCTTAGCCTTTGTCTGGGCAAGGGTTATGGCAATGTTGGCCGCCGTTGTGGACTTGCCGTCGCCCGAAAGCGGGCTGGATACAACGAAGGCGTTGCTGTCCTGCGTTGAAAGCGTGAAGTGCAGGTTTGTCCTGAGCATATTATATGCCTCTGTAACCGAGAACTGCACCTTGTCCGTAAGTATTGTGCCTACGGCGATCCTTGCCTGCGCGTCCTTACGCCTTAACGAAGGCAGATACTTGTGCAGTACATTGTTCTTGTACTTTGCGCCCTCTATATCGTATGTAGGTATCTCGGAGAGCACCGGGAGATTGCACTTTGTTCTGAATTCCTCGCCGTTGTTTATCGTCCTGTTGAGCATATATCTCAATATAATTATACCGCATATGAGCACAAGACCTATAAACGCCAGTATAATGCCGTTCTTTACGGCGTCGGGACCCGACGGGAGCATAGGCACTTTTGCTATATTTATGGTCTCAACAAAGCCTGCGCCTACAACTCTGTTTATAACGGACGGAGCCGTATCCGCGATTATACGGCATATCTCCGCAGAAATTGTGGGGCTTGGCGTGGTGGCGGATATCTCTATTATCTCCGTTTCGTTCACTGTGCCGAAGTTTACATATTTAAGCACGCTCCTTGGGTCTATGGCTATTGTGCCGTCGTCCGAAAGAGTGGTTGAGAAATAGCTGTCTATTTCCTCCTGCGAGCATATGGTGCTGAGCTTTTGAGCCACAACATCCATTATTGCGTCGTTTGAAAGTATAACTATATATGTTTCGGCAAGACTTTTGGACGCGTCTATTTCCTGAAGATTGAGGTTGTTTGTTACCGCGCCGTTGTCGTTGCTCTTTACATAAAGACAGGTAGACGTAGTATATTCAAGAGGCATACAAAGCTTAGTATACATAAAGCCCGATGCTCCCAGAATGACTGCCACCGCAATGATGAGCCATATATATTTCAAAAGCTCCTGCAGCAGCAATGTCAGGTCTATACTGTATTCCATGTTGTCATCTTTACCGTTCACTTTTTGTTTCCTCCAAAGTTTTTATTTTAAGGCTCTTACGCCCTCAGTTCCTCTTCTGTAAGCTCCTTTGCGTCGCCCCATATTCTTTCGAGAGAGTAGAACTCTCTGTCGTCCTTATGGAACAGATGCACCACTATATCGCCGAAGTCCATAAGCACCCAGCTTCTGTTGTGCGTCTGTATGCCCTCTGTATGCTTGAGCGCAAAGCCCGCCTTGTAGAGCTTTTCGTCAACTGCGTCAGCCATTGCCTTCAGCTGGTTTGAGTTGGAACCGCTCGCTATAACAAAATAATCGCTCAAAGTGGATATTTTGCTTATGTCAAGCACTCTTATATCCTCGGCAAGCTTGTCCTCGAGCGCCAGAAAAGCAAGCTTTGCAGCCTCAAGAGAATTAGTGTTGCTCATTTTTTCCCTCCTTAAGGTATTTAAGGGCAGCCAAGCCCAACGGGTGAATTACCCTCTTTCTTTCCCTGTTGTATTCTATCGTTCTTTCAAGAGCGGATATTACCGCATCGTCTATGTTATTATAAGCCAATTTCCTTATTTTATCAAGCCCCTTGAAATAATCTCTGTTGGGCTCTATAAGGTCGGCTATAAACACTATCTTTTCAAGCAAGGACATATTTTCTCTGCCCGTTGTGTGGTAGGCTATGGCGTTTAGTATGTCCTTGTCCCTTATGCCGTATTCAGCCTCCGCTATCTTTGCGCCCAGAAAGCTGTGCGTAAGATCAGGCTGCGCTTTGAGCACGTCGTCAAGCTTTACTCCGTAGACCTTGCAAAGCTTCAGCTTTTCGCCGTCCGTAAAGCACTTTGCGCAGTCGTGCAGAAGCCCTGCGGTGTAAGCCTTTCTGATGTCCGCGCCGTAGCGCTTGGCAAGCTTTGCCGCCTCCTCGGCAACGCCCTGCGTGTGCTTATATCTCTTGGGAGTGAGCACCGAGTGCAGCCTTGCGTTTATGGCGTCCGCCTCGGGAATTGAATTGAAGTCGGGGCTGTATAGCCCGAATTTGAGTATATATTCTTCCACGGGCGAGGGCACAAGGTATTTTATCGTCTGTCCCGAGAGCACTCTGTGCCTTATATCCGTCGAGGATATGGAAAGCGCGGGTATCTCCAGAAGGGTTATGCGTCCCCTGTAGCTTTCGTTAAGCGAGTTCACCGTCTTTTTAAGCTCGCTGCTGTTGTAGCCCGGTCTTGTTACTGCCACAAATTCGCACATGGACAGGAGTCTTTCGGGCTCCTTCCATTTGAGTATCTCGCTTATGGCGTCAGCTCCCGTTATGAAGTATATACGGCAGTCCTCACGGCATCGCCTTTTAAGCTCCGTGATGGTGTCCACGGTGTATGTGAGCCCCGTTCTGTCCACCTCTATGCGGGACACCTCAAAGTGTGGATTTGTTACCGTCGCCAGCACCGTCATGAGGTATCTGTGCTCAGTGAGCATGGGGTCCGATTCCTTGTGAGGAGGCTTGCCCGAGGGCACGAATATCACTCTTTCTATGCCGAGCTGCTGTCTCACCGCCTCCGCAGCTACCAAATGTCCCGTGTGGATGGGATTGAATGTGCCGCCCATAACGGCTATTTTGTTGTATTTTGTGTAATCGGTTATCTGATTCATAAATAAAATCTCCAGAGAAGATCCTTAGCCTCCTCGGCGTAGTCTATGCCTATGCGTTTGCCCGTTTTAAAGCTCTTTATCTCTCTGCCTTCTGTTATATACAGCCTGTCGCCCATAAGACTTTCGCCGTTTAGGCTCCTGTCTATATCAAGGGCGATACAGAGCTTTCCGGGACCGTTTGAAAAATTCTTCTTCTGATAGGAGCTTAGCTCGGAGAAGCCCTTGTTGTATCTCATAAATGACATATATTCCTCATCCCCGCAGGGCTCTGCGCCCCTTATAAGCACGGCGGAGGGCTCGCCCTCCCTGTCCGTTACCACATTAAGGCAGTTGTACATGCCGTATATGAGATATACGTAAGCGCTGCCGCCTTCGTTGAACATTACGGCGTTTCGCTTTGTCCTGTTGTAGTTATATGCATGGCACGCCTTGTCGCAGGCTTTGTATGCTTCCGTTTCGGTTATCATAGCCGTAAGGGTATGCCCGTTTGTTTTTCTGACTATGAATTTTCCCAGAAGCTCCTGCGCCACCGTTACGGCATCCCGCGTATAAAATCCCCTTTTAAGCTTCGTCATATATTTTCTGAAGATACTCGCAGTCGCTGTGATAGCGTCCTCCGTTGGAATTTTCTATAAGCATTGTTATGTGGGGCTTTGAAGCCTTGAGCTCCTTGAAAAGGGGAGCGTAGTTGAATAAGCCTTCGCCCACCTGCTCAAAGGCAACATCGCCGTTCTCGTCGAGCTTGAAGTCCTTTATGTGCATAACGGATATCCTGTCGCCGTAGTACTTGAAAGCCTTAGCTATAACGGCTTCCTGCTCCTTGTAGTTGTTTCTGTCAAGAAGGTTTACGGGGTCGAGTATCACCTCCACGTTGGGAGAGTCAATGTCGTCCAAGAATCTCTGCATCATTTCGGGAGAATAGAGAGTGTGAGTGGCAACGCCCTCAACGCCCACTATTACGCCCAGCTTCTCCGCAGCGTCCACTATCTCTCTCATGGACTTCATAAGACGCTGATAGCAGGTCTCCGTGTATGTTCCGGGGACTATTTTAAAGTTTTCGTCGAGTCTGCCCGTTTCCGTGCCCACCATATCCGCGCCTATAGCTCTGGCGTACTTAAGATGCTCTATAAATCTCTTTACCTCTGCCTGTCTTTTGGGCTCGTCGGGGGTAGTGGGGTTGATATAACAGCCCAGCACGGCAACGTGAATGTTGTTGTCGCTCAATCTCTTGCTTATATACCTTCCGAGCCCGGGATTGTAGTGTCCCGTCGAAAAGTCTATGTCTGTTATAGATTTCTTGAAGGCAAGCTGGATATCGTTTATTTTGTGCTCCGTAAGCTTGTCTATAAGCTGGTCGAATGTCTGTTTTCCGCCCAGATCGTGTGCTCTCATTCCAAATGCCATATTTTTTCACCTCTTATTATGAATATTATTTATATAGATTATATCAAATAAAGCAAAAAAAAGCAACTGCGGAAGTTGCTTTTTAAATAATTATTCTACCTTTTATTCCACTTTGGTCGAATTGCTGTTTGCTATCGAGCTTTCGGACACCTTGGCGGCAGACCTTCTTATCGAATTGAGAAGCTTTTTGCCTTCCTCGGAATTGGCATTTATGTATACAAGCTCCGAAGGATATACCATGTTGAGCTTTTCTCTTGCCACTTTTTCTATAAATTCGGGGCTGTCCTGATTGTCATATTGCTTCTGGAGCGCGGCGTTTTCCGCCTTGGCTTCGGCTATCTGCACGTCCACATCCTGCATTGAGGCTGCAAGCTGTAAATGCACAACATACATTCCGCCGAGCCATGCCGCCATCATAAGTACTATGACTGCCATCATTGCCGCCCACTTAGGATTGCTTATTCTGTGATTTGATTTTTTTCTTGTCCTTGCTGCCGGCAATTTTTTCACCTCTCAAAAAAAACCTCTGTCCGTAGTTCAGTGTAATTTTCTCACATTTCAAGCGATTTTGCAAGCCTTTTTTAAAAAAAATTAAAAATTTGTTAAAATTTCTGTAAATTGGACATAAAATAGGGTAAAAAGGGGCTTTGATTATGTTTAAAATGTACAAAGTAAGTTTTTTAATAAATACAAAAAGAGGGTATAAAATTCTGTTTGCTTTATCCTTGAGAAGGATGTAATACATAAACATCCCCATAAAACTGCCCGCAGCGCAGAAGGGTCTTACCTCTCCGCTGTTGTATTTAAGCATAAAAAGGAAAAGCGTCAGAGAAAATATGCACCAGTATATTATGTCCGTTATTCCCTTTAAAGCCTTCCCCGCGCCCGAAACCGTGCAGAGGGCGAAAAATATGTGATATATAAAGGCGAATAAAAAGCCTATGCTCACCGCTGCGGCAAATATACGGCACTGGAACGAAAACGAAAGTATCATCTGAAAAGCCTTGCGAATATACCGCTCTTTTCGCCGCCGTCGCTGTCGTATGTAAGTGCGGATATATCTCCGTCCGCCACAAGACTGCCCTTTTCAAGGTCAAGACTGTCTATGTGCAGACCGCTTCCCCTTATTATAAGTATTCCCTTTTCCGTCTGCGCCACTATAGCCTCCTCGTCGAAGCTCAGTATATCGGTAATGCCGTTTGCCGAAAGCTTTTCTCTGTTGTCAAGACTTATGCTGTGTCTTACGCCTTCCAAAAAAGCCGTCCCTCCCGATAAGCTATATTAAAATATATGACCTTTCAAAGGCTTTTATACATTTCGCCCGCAAATTCCTTCTTTACATTTTCCTTTACGGACAGTATTTCATACTTTGAAGTGTTTGTGCCGAAGGCGATTTCTATTATGTCTCCGGGCTTTACCTCAAGCCCCGCCTTGGCAGTCTTGCCGTTTACGCTCACTCTGCCCGCGTCGCAGGCTTCGTTAGCCACTGTCCTGCGCTTTATTATCCTGCTCACCTTAAGATATTTGTCAAGTCTCATAATATATCTCCCGCATAATAAAGAAATAAGGCGTGCTCATAAGACCACGCCTTTTTTTGATGAATTAAGACTGAATTACCTGTTTACAGCGTCCTTGAAAGCCTTGCCTGCCTTGAAAGCGGGAGCCTTTGAAGCAGCGATGTTCATCTTCTCGCCGTTTCTGGGGTTAACGCCTGTACGAGCGCTCCTTGACTTTACTGCGAAAGTACCGAAGCCAACTAATCTTACATCACCGCCTGCTGCCAATTCCTCGGTAACTGCGTCGATGAAAGCCTTTAAAGCCTTCTCGGCCTCTGTCTTCTTTAAACCTGTCTTTTCAGCCATCTTTGCTGCTAATTCTGCTTTGTTCATTGAAAGTGTCCTCCTTTATTTTGTTTTTTCCTCCGCAGCCTTAGAATCAGTATCCTCTTTGATTCCCCCATCGGCTGTTTTGGTATTTTCAATGTCCTCAATTCTATTTATAAATGTTTCTAAGGCATTTGTCAAGGAAAATTCGGCATTTATTTGTAAAAAATGTGAAATTTGTGATAAATTTAATAAAAAATTTCCAATTAATTCCATTTTTTCCATATTATTGCTGTCAATGAGGGATGCAATACTTTCCGACAGCAGAGTGTTCTCTTTACACAGCTCATCGTAGTCGGGAGTATATGCTCCCGTTGCTCCTGCCTTTGAAAAAGTTTTAACGCTCCTCATAAGAGCGGGAAGGGAGCGGGGCACGCTTTTTATTATTTCCATATTACTTTTATAACCCTTTTCCTGCTTTTTTATGCTCTCCCATTTTTCATTTATGTCATCTTTATCGTTATAATGGGCGTCTGCGAACACATGAGGGTGTCTTTGTATCATTTTTCTTGTTATGCCGTCCGTAACGTCGTCAAAGTCAAAAAGACCCTCCTTCTGCGCCAGACAACTGTGAAACACTATCTGAAAGAGCAGGTCGCCCAGCTCCTCGCATAGGTTTTCGCCGTCGTCCTTGTCTATGGCATCTATCACCTCGTAACATTCCTCTATAAGATATTTTTTGAGGCTTTTGTGGTCCTGCGCCTTGTCCCATTCGCAGCCGTTTTCGCCCAGAAGGTCCTGCATAACGGCTCTCAGGCTCTCTATATCGTATTTTTTGCCCTTTGTGTTTTCCATTGTTAAGTCTCTCCCGTTTTTTTATGCCGTTATTTTATATGATAACAAAATATTTTTTCTTTTTCAAGCGCCTATTTACATAATGTTGTTTTGGTGCTAAAATATCTTTAAAGCATAAGCCATATGTAAGGAGGGCGTTATATGTATTGTATGCACTGCGGAGAGCAGATAGACGATAATTCGAGATATTGCCGTTACTGCGGAAAGCTTGTGGCGGAGGACGAGATAAGGACGGTGAACACAGCCGAGCCCGAATATGCCGAAGGCGGAGAAGAAATTTCAGCCTATTCGGACGATGGGGACGGCTCCGGCATGGACGGCAGCGAAGCAACAACGGAAGAAAGCGCTGCCGTAAATACTCCCGAAAGCGCGCCGAAGGTCATAACGGAGGACGATATATTTCTGGAGCATGTATCAAGGGGCAAAAAAATAATGCTTTTTACGGTGGCTGTTATTCTCACGGTCATTGTGGCTGTTATAGTTTTCACAACACTTTATCCGGAATTGATTTAAAAATAAAACGCTCCCTTTTTAAGGAGCGTTTTATTTTAAACATTGATCAATATTTAAAGCTTTTTGAGTGAAATCAGATCGCGCGAGTTATAGTACCCTTATGAGTACCCGTTCTGAGGCATCTTGCACAGATGTTTATCGACTTAACATTGCCGTTTTCCTCAACGATCTTGATTTTCTTGATGTTTGATTTCCAAGTCTTGTTGGCTCTTCTTGAAACCTGACTACGACTTATGCTTATTCTATGACCCGTCTGCTGAGTCTTGTTGCATATTTCACACTTTGCCATCTATTACACCTCCTTAGTTAACTGCTATCGCTATATATTCTATCAGAAAACAACAATAAATGCAAGAAAAATTTTTTTAATTTTTGTTTTTTATTCATTTAAGCTAAAAATCTTGATAAAACGGGCAAATTAGTGTATACTTTTAATTACAGCCGACGGCTTTGCCGTCAATTTATATGTAACGCTGCCTTAAAACGGAGGGTAAGATATGAGTATTTTTAAAAGCAGTGATAACACGGGAATAAGCAAAAAAGCCATAGCCGAGATAGCCTCGCTTTCTGCTCTTTCATGCGAGGGCGTGGCGGGTATGTCCGCGGGCGCTCTAAAGGGCGGACTGTCGGGAATGTTAAAGCGGGAAAGCGCTTTGAAGGGAGTGGATGTGTCCATACCCAAGAGCGGCGGCGTGAGCGTTGTGATGCATATCATTGCGGAATACGGCGCCGATATGAACGAAACGGGCGGCAGAGTGTGCTCCTCGGTAAAGGAAGCCCTCGAAGGCGCGGGAATTAAAACGGAGAGTGTAAGGACCATAATAGAAGGCATAAGGCACAGCGTCATATCCGAGCAGACAGCTCCGCCCGAAAAAGAAGAAGCCTTGCTTTCGCTTGAAGGCGAGGAGCTTCTGGAAAAAATAAAGTCGGGCTTTGAGCTTGTGGGCATAGTTACATTAAAGGACGGAAAATTTTCGGGCATATCCGAGGGCTCGGAGCTCACATCGGACGAGGACGCGGCGGCGTGCGCTCTTAGGCTTGCGGATATGATAACATCGGGTAGGGATATAGCGGTCATAGCCGTTTATTACGGCAAAAACGCCGAAAGACAGACGGCTGAAAGCATAGTATCCTCCCTCTCCGATAAATACGGGGACGCAGACACGGAGATACACTGCGCTTGCAATATGGACTATGATTATGTGATAGGTGTGGAATAATATGAAGGCTTCCGACAGCATACGTACAGTAAAGAATATAGGCGAAGCCAGAGCAAAGCAGTTCGGCAATATGGGTATAGAGACCGTTGACGACCTCATAAGCTATTATCCGCGGGATTACGAGGACAGGAGCGTCATAACTCCCGTCAGCGAGCTGGAGGCGGGAGGCACATATACCGTAAAGGGCAGAATAATGCGCGCTCCCGAGGCAAGACGCACCAGAACGCTCACGGTAGTGAGCGCCGTCATTTCAGACGGCACGGGGAGCATAGTCTGCGTGTGGTTCAATCAGCCCTACATAAAAAATCAGCTTGCCCTCGGCATAGAATACAGCTTCACGGGAAGGGTGTCCGAAAGAATGGGCAGACTTCAGTTTGAAAGCCCGGATTACGAGAGCGCAAACGCGGTAAGCCTCAATACGGGCAGGATAGTGCCCGTTTACAGAGTGCCTGCCAAAATGTCGCAGAAGATAATAAGAGGCTGTATAAAGGACGCTCTGGACGGCGTGGACGGAGGCTTTGAGGAATATATGCCTCGCTATGTGCTTGATGAACATTCTCTCTGTTCGCGGGAATTTGCCGTAAGAAATATCCACTTTCCCGAGAATGACGAGGCTTTCTTTAAGGCGAGAAGAAGGCTTGTCTTTGACGAGCTTCTGTTTCTTCAGCTCCGCCTTCTGGAGCTCAAAGGGAATATATGCTCCAAAAAAAGCAGGGTCAAAATAAATAATTTCGATATATCGCCCGTTTTATCACAGCTTGGCTTTGGGCTTACAAATGCGCAGAAAAAGGTGCTTTCGGAGATAATATCCGATTTCAAAAAGGGCTGCGTTATGAACAGGCTAATACAGGGCGACGTGGGCTCGGGCAAGACGGCTCTTGCCATGATAAGCGCTTATATTGCCGCAGTCAACGGATATCAGGCTGTGCTTATGGCGCCTACGGATGTGCTTGCAAATCAGCACTTCAAGAGCTTTGAAAGGCTTTTTTCTCCTTTTGGCATAAAGTGCGACATACTCACAAGCGGTCTTAAGAAAAAAGAAAAGGACGATGCTTACAGAAGGATAAGCTCGGGCGAGAGCAAAATCATAATAGGTACGCACGCCCTCATACAGGATAGGGTGGAATATGCCGATTTGGGACTTGTCATAACAGACGAACAGCATCGTTTCGGCGTGAGGCAGAGAGAAAAGCTCTCCGAAAAAGGGGACGAGCCCCATGTGCTCGTTATGACGGCAACGCCCATACCCCGAACGCTTGCGCTCATACTCTACGGCGATATGGACATATCCGTTATAGACGAGCTTCCGCCGGGCAGGCAGAAGATAGATACATTTGCCGTTGACCACAGCTATTATCGGCGCCTTTATGCTTTCATAAAAAAAGAGGTGGCAAAGGGCAGGCAGGCTTATATCATATGCCCCATGATAGAAGAAAACGACAACGCCGAGCTCCGCTCCGTGCTCAGCTATACACAGGAGCTCAAGAACGGCATACTTACGGGGCTTCGCATAGCCTGCGTACACGGCAGGCTGAAAAATGACGAAAAGCAGGACATAATGGAGAGCTTTGCGCGGGGCGATATAGATGTGCTCATATCCACCACGGCCATAGAGGTGGGCATAAATGTGCCAAACGCAAGCCTTATGATAGTTGAAAATGCCGAACGCTTCGGCTTGTCCGCCCTTCATCAGCTGAGAGGCAGAGTGGGCAGGGGAAGCGACAAGAGCTATTGCGTGCTCGTAAGCGATTCCAAGACAAAGCTTGCCAAAGAAAGGCTCAAAATAATGTGCGGCACAAACGACGGCTTCGTCATTTCCGAAAAAGACCTCACGCTCAGAGGTCCCGGCGACTTTTTCGGCACAAGACAGCACGGTCTTCCCGAGTTTAAAATTGCAAATCTTTATAAGGACATAGACATACTCGGAGAGGTCAGGTCTGTCGCAATAGACATATACAGCGGGGATAAGGAGCTTAAATCTGTAGAAAATTCACGACTAAAGTCCGAAATTTATGAAATTTTTACCTCAAAAATAAAAAAAATTTGCTTATAATGAAATAAAGTGTTTACTTAATCGTTTTTTTCTGTTAAAATAGTATATGTGTAAAGACGGTTTGGCAGAATGAGGGATTTTACCTCATACATAAAACGCCCTTAATTTCAAAATAAAGGTGAGGAAATATATGAGAGTTATATCCGGCTGCGCAAGAGGTCATAAGCTAAAAGCGCCTAAGGGCTTGACAACACGCCCCACAACGGATAGAATAAAAGAGTCGTTATTCAACATACTCGCTCCCGATATTTACGGCTGCCGTTTTCTCGACCTTTTCAGCGGAAGCGGAGCCATAGGCATAGAGGCGCTTTCAAGAGGCGCCGAAAAAGCGGTGTTTGTGGACAGCGACAAAAACAGCCTTTCCGTCATAAAGGACAACATAAGGGCGGTGAAGCTCGACAACAATGCCGAGGTGCTGGGCTGCGACGTGCGCGCGGCGGTCATGAGGCTTTCAAGAGACAGGGCTTCATTTGACATAATTTTTATGGATGCGCCCTACGGAAAGGGCTACACACAGCAAACGCTTACATATATAGCGGAGGCAAAAATATTGGCTCCCGACGGCTATATAGTCGCGGAAATATCCTCCGGGGAGGAAATACCGTCGCCCGAGGGTCTGGAGCTAAAAAGAATAAAGGATTACAAAACAACAAAAATGGTTTTCTTTTCTTGGAAAGAATAACGATAAAGCAGATGGAGGAGTACAATGCATATTGCTGTTTATCCCGGCAGCTTTGATCCCGTTACCAACGGACATCTGGACATTATAGAAAGGGCGTCCAAGCTCTGCGACAAGCTCATAGTCGCCGTGCTTGACAATCCGTCCAAAATGCCCATGTTCACGGTGGAGGAAAGAGTCAAGCATCTGGAGCTTATATTAAAGGATAAGCCGGATATAGAGGTCAGGTCCTTTTCGGGACTGCTTGTAGACTTTGCAAAAAGCGTCGGTTCAAATATAGTGGTAAGGGGCTTAAGAGGAGTTACGGATTTTTCCTATGAATTTCAAATGGCACTTACAAATCGTTCGCTTGACAGTGATATAGAAACGCTGTTTATATCGGCGGATACTCAATACCTGTTCTTCAGTTCCAGTCAGGTAAAAGAAATTGCATTATTCGGCGGAAACATAGACAATATGGTTCCCCGTATTATAAAAGACGAAATATATAAAAAGGTCGTTAAGACCCAAGGTATGCAGAAATCAGGAGGAATTTAAAAATGGAAAAATCGGTTTACACTCTTTTGGATAATCTCGAGGATATGATGGAGAAGGCAAAGCAGGTGCCTTTATCGTCAAATGTAAGAGTTTCTAAGGAAGAAATATTCAGCATAATAGAGGAAATACGCCTTGCTCTCCCTCAGGAGATAAAGCAGGCTCAGAGAATAGTCCACAACAGCGAATCCATTATAGAAAACGCTCATGTCAGCGCTCAGGGACTTATAAACACAGCCAACGAAACGGCTGAAAAGATGACCCAGGAGCATGAAATAACAAGAAGGGCTCAGGAAGAAGCGGAGGCTATTATAAACGATGCCAGAAACAGGGCTGAGGATATGCGTCTCGGCGCAATAGAATATGCCGACAAGATGCTTGAAAACACCGAAAGCCAGATAAAGGCAGTGCTTGAAAACTTCAGCAAGCGCACTACAAATGTTCTCAACTTCCTTTCGGATGAGACCGATGCTATTTTCAGCGAAAGAGAGGCTCTCAGAGACCTTGCGGCGCAGGTTCCTGCGCTTCCCTATGAGGGCGGAGAAAACTGAACAAAACCATAAAGCTTTAAGGGTGCCGATGTTCGACACCCTTGTTGTGTATTTATACATATGTGCTTTCAGCAAAATACAAGGGGATAAAAAGCCAGGGATAAGGCGAAGGCAACGCATCCCTGCGCGGCTTTTGAGAGCATATATTTTGCTGCCGAAAGGTCTGTCCCCGATATATAGCCTATGCTCTGCGAGTGTATCGAAAGCCCGCCGAAGCCTGTTATAAGGCTTATTACCGCAAGCGACATACAGCCCGTGTCTTTTATGACGCTGCAGCCGTTTGTTATCTCCAGCATGCCGTAAAGCACGCAGCGCAGTAAATTGTTTATATTGTATCTTTTAAGCAGGCTTTCAAATACCGAGCATATCACCGAAAAGAATATTATGTATCCGCCCACAAGCACTATGGCTTCTATGCCGTTATATATGGCATTTTTAAGCTCCGCTCCCGCGTTTTCCGCGTATTTTGCCTTTACGGGCATGCTTCGGGCTTTTGGCTTTGGGAGCGCAAGCCCTATTGCAAGAGCGGATAAAATATGCACCGCAAGAAGAAAATACCCGCATTTTCTGCTTTCCAGAAGTCCCGCGCCTATTGTGCCTATTATAAAAAGAGGCCCCGAGTTGTTTGTGAATGAAAGCAGATATTGAGCTTCATTTTTTGTGAGCCGTCCTTCGTTATAGAGCTCGCTCACAAGCTTTGCGCCCATGGGATAGCCCGAGAGAAAACCGCATACCACGGCAAACATTCCGTAGCTTCCCAGTCCCAGCCTTTTGCCCACGGGCTTTAAAAGCCTTGAAAGCAGTATGGGAAAGGGCGTAGCCTTAAGCAGATTTATTCCTATCATAAAGGGCAGAAGGGCAGGAAGCGCATAGCCCGACCAAAGCAAAAGCCCTTTTTTGACCGCGAGCATAATTTCTTTGGGAAAAAACAGTATAATTAGATTGAAAATTACAGCAAATATTGTTATAATATATGTAGATATAGTCTTTTTTATGGCTTGCGTCCCCCGTCGGCTCTATGCTGATATTATATTAAACCAAGCCGTAAATTATGACCCGTTATCAAGTTTAAGGGAGGTAAAAGCTGTGCCGAAAAACGATAAGGGCAGAAAGAACAACACTATAAGCTCCTTTAAAACAAAAAATACTACCCCGCAGAACAGGAGAAGAACTCTCCCCGACCTTCCCAAGAGGGAGGACAGACGGAGCATTTCGCAGGAGAGCTCATTCAGATATTTTAACGAACGCAACGGCTACGGCAATACAGACCGCGCCGACGAAAGAACGGGCGGAGCCAAAAAAAACGGCTCTAAAAAACGCAGGAGCGGACTTGTGCCCTCTGCGGGCAGAGCTGTGGGCAATCTTTTCTCCCTTGTAAAGGGAGGCAAAAAAAGCGACGCCAGGATTATATCCAACGAGACCGTTTCAAAAAAGCGCAACAAGGCGATACAGCCCATAATAATGTTTATTTTTGCGGTGTTCTTTATATATATAATAGCTCAGCCAATAAATTTCTTCTCCAAGAAGGCAGTAAGCTTCGATGTGCTTTCATACGGCACCGTGGACACGCCCAAGTCCGCAAATGCCGTTATAGTCAGGAGCGAGAAGGTTTATAAGGCGGACAAGGGCGGAGTCATATCCTATGATGCGGCGGACGGCGAAAAGGTCAAAAAAGGTACGGTCGTATGCAGCATAAAGGATAAGGCTGTCGTAGAGCAGATGCAGTCGAGCCTTGACAGCATAAACGAACAGATAATGAAAATACAGTCCGAGAGAAAGGATATTTCCGTATATTCCGAGGACATAAAGAAATATAACGCGCAGATAAAAAATACCATTGACGAAAATGCCATGGACTACGCCTACATGAAGCTGGGCAATATATATGAGCTTGAAAACACTGTTTCAAAACAGCTCGACACAAGGAATCAATACCTCCTCACGGAGGACAGCAGCGCCATAAGCGACCTTGTATCGCAGAAAAAGGAGCAGGAAAGCAAGCTCAACGAGAACATAAGCAATCTCACGGCGGAACAGAGCGGTATAGTTTCATATTATATCGACGGCATGGAAGACGAGTTCACGCCCGATAATATGGCAGAGATACCCAAGAACAGAATGGACGACACCATAAGGGCGCAGAGCAGCTTCAGAAGCAATGTCAAGGCGGGAGACCCCGCGTTCAAGCTTGTGGACTCCAACATATGGTATATAGTTTCGTATATTCCCAACGACTATATGGACGAGTGGGAAAAGGACGATCCCGTTACAGTCTATGTAAAGGACAACGAGGGCAAGAAGCATAAGCTTGATGCTGTGGTATACGACATAAAGGACTTAGGCAAGGGCGAAAGCTTCGTTATTTTAAGGCTCACAAGGGATATGGCGGACTTTATGAATATGAGAAATGTCATAATAGAGACCGAGAGCACCGGCACGGGCTTTAAGATACCCAATAACGCCATAGTTGAGGAAACGCTCATGAAGATACCCGTAAGCTATGTGGACTCCGACGGAAATGTGCTCAAGGTTACGGAAAACGGCACTTCAAAGGTTGCCGTGAGCATATCGGGCAACGACCCCGATGACGGCAATTATTGCTACACTCCCGTCCAGATGGGCGTTATAAATGTCGGCGACACCATACGCATACCCGACGGCGAGGACACCTTTGTCATATCCGATGTGCTCAATACCAAGGGCATATATGTTGTAAATACGGGTATTGCCGAGTTCAGGACCATAAATCTCACAAATTCGGTCTCAAACAGCACTCACACGATACTCGACCCCGGCTATAACACCAATATATATATCTACGACAGGATAATGACGGATCCCAGCAATGTGAGCAAGCAGGAAATGGTATATGAATAAGAGGTAATGCAATATGAGTATAAAAGAAAATATAGACGCCGTAAATAAGCGCATATCCGCAGCCGCCGAAAAGAGCGGCAGAAAAAGAGAGGATATACTGCTTCTTGCGGTGAGCAAGACTGTGGACATTCCCCGCATGAACGAGGCGCTCTCGGCGGGACTTTCGGAGTTCGGCGAGAATAAGCCGCAGGAGATAAACAGGAAATACTATGAGATAGAGAATGTAAAGTGGCATCAGATAGGTCATCTTCAGACCAACAAGGTCAAATATATAATCGACAAGGTTTGCCTCATCCATTCCCTCGACAGCCTTAAGCTTGCGGAGGAAATCTCAAAGCGGGCTAAGGCGGCGGGCATCACCATGGATGTTCTCATAGAAATAAATATAGCGGGCGAGGAAAGCAAGCACGGCATTGCGCCCGAAAAGGCGGAGGAGCTTGCTCTTGAGGTAAGCAGGCTTGACAATATAAGGGTCTGCGGACTTATGACGGTGGCGCCCTTTGTGGAGGACAGCGAGGAAAACCGCGGGCATTTTGCTCGAATGAGAAAATTATTTGTTGACATAAGGGACAAAAACTATAATAATATAGATATGAGGTATCTTTCCATGGGTATGACCAACGACTACGAGGTGGCCGTAGAGGAAGGAGCAAACATTGTGAGAATAGGCACAGGCATATTCGGCGCAAGGGATTACAGCGTATAAATAACAAAATTTATACTGTCGCTCATAAATACAAAAACAGGAGGAAATACTAAAATGGCAGAGTTTTTCAACAAGTTAAAGACAATGATAATGGGTGCTCCCGACGAGTACGACGACTATGATGAAGAATATGACGAGTACTATGAGGATGAGTATGACGACTATGACGAGGGCAGAAGCTCAAGACCCCGCTTTGACTTCATTCACAGCTTCAGAAGGAACAACGCCGACGAGCAGGAGGAAGAAGCTCCTTCAAGAAGTTCGTTCTCGTCTTCAAGAGGCAATGTCATAGACATAAACGCCAAGGTCAAGATGAGCGTTGTTGTCGCAACTCCTCAGTCCATAGAGGCTGCAAGCGAGATAACCATTGAGCTCAGGAACAAAAAGACAGTCATAGTAAATCTTGAAAATATGGACAGGGATATTGCCCAGAGGATAACCGACTTTTTAAGCGGCTCGTGCTACGCGCTCGGAGGTTCCATAAAGCAGATATCCAGCAGGATATACATAATAGGACCTTACGATGTTGCCATAACGGGCGAATTTAAAGAAGAGCTTGCGGCAAGCGGTATAAAGCTTCCCAACTCTGTGTTCAACAGACGCTATTAATTTTTAATGGGGAGAGGTCGTATGACTATTCAGGCTATATTGATAACCGCCATAAGGATATTTTTCAATATTCTTGAGTTTGCCATTCTTATAAGGTGCATACTTTCATGGCTGCCTATAAACAGGAATAATTTTTTCTACAACATAATATATTCGCTCACCGAGCCTATAATGGCACCTATAAGAAGAATTATAGACAGGTCGCCTCTCGGCGGGGGCATGATGATAGATTTTTCGCCCGTTATAGCTTATTTTCTCATAGCTGTTGTCGAAACGGTGCTTATATCTATCATATATGCAATATTCTAAGCCATGAACAGGAAGGATTTTCTCGCCTCGTTCGGCGACGGAGAGGACAGGCTTTCTGCGGCTAAGGTCTATGACCGTATGGAGCTTGCCAAAAAGACATTTGCTCCTACATTCACGGCTTTTATGGACCCATACAGAGCGCATGGCATAAAGGATAAGCTTTCCTGCCCCGACTGCGCGATATTCATATACGGAGGCTATGAGGAGAGCGAAAGGGTAATGCTGGGGTTTTTCCCGGAGTTTTCGGCTGCGGACAACTCCCTTTTCCCCATAACGCCCGTTGAGATAAGCTATAACGCAAAGTACAGCAAAACGCTTACTCACAGGGACTTTCTGGGCTCCGTGCTGGGGCTTGGCATAACGCGTGAAAAGACGGGCGATATAATAACCGAAGAGGGCAGAGCCGTCATATATGTTGACGGGGACGTGGCGGATTACATTGCCGTAAACCTCGAAAGAGTGGGGCATACAAAGGTAAATGTAAAAATACTTTCTTCATTTTCTCCCAAGCCCTCCGAGGCGGCGGAGAAAAAAATAACGCTTCCGAGCTTAAGGCTCGACGCGCTTTTGGGCGGAGCGTTCAACATATCGCGGGGACGTGCTTCGGAGCTTATAAAGGGCGAAAAGGTCTATATCAACTGGAAAAAGACGCTCTCACCCTCCCACGGCGTGGAGGCGGGCGATGTTGTTACGCTAAGGGGCTTCGGCAGGATAAAGCTTAACGAGGTCATGGGCATAACCAAAAAAGACAGGATACTTATAAACGTATCGGTATACAAATAAAAGGAGGATGAAATTATGAGCTCACTTACACCTTTGGACATCGAAACTGTGGAATTTAAGAAAACACCCTTTAAGGGCTATTCCAGCGAGGAGGTAGACCTCTTTCTGGACAAGGTAATAATGGAGTTTGAAAAGCTCTACAGCGAGAATGCCAAAATGAAGGACGCTCTTGCATCCAAGGACGACATAATCAATCACTACAAGGGGCTTGAGGACACCATAAAGAGCTCTATCGTGCGCGCCGAAAAGACGGCTGACGACACCGTTAAAAACGCCACTTCAAATGCGGAGCATATAGTAAATGTGGCAGAGGAAAGGGCTAAGAATATAATACTCGACGCCCAGAACAAAATAATGGAAATGATGAGCGAGGCAAACAATGAGCTTGCCGATGTGCATACGGAGATATCGAAGGCTCGCTCGGAATACATAAGGGTAAAGAATTTGCTTAGAAATATGCTTGAAACTCACATCAATATACTTGATGAAAACAAAGAGGACTTCGAGCAGACGGAACAGGAAAAGTAAAATGAAAATATTAAGCGTAGACACGGGTATAAAGAAATACCCCATATATATTGACAGCAGCTACGGTTCTCTGCTCTCCGCCTTTGAGGAAGCGGGGCTTACGGGCAGGAGCGTGTGTATAATAACGGATACCAATGTGGAGCCGATTTATGCCGATGAAATAACGGCTTTGCTCGAGGGTCATTTCACAAGGATATCAAGATATGCCTTCAAGGCGGGCGAAAACAGCAAAAACCTCTCCACAATATCCGATTTTTATAAATTTTTTATAGACAATCATCTGGACAGAAAATCGGTGCTCATTGCCCTTGGCGGAGGCGTTGCGGGCGATATGTGCGGCTTTGCCGCCGCTACCTATATGAGGGGCATAAGCTTTGTTCAGCTCCCCACAACTCTGCTTGCCCAAGTGGACAGCAGCGTGGGCGGAAAGACGGGCGTTGACTTCCTTGGCAACAAAAATATGGTGGGTGCTTTCTATCAGCCCGACTTTGTATATATCAACACCTCCACATTGAATACTCTTCCCTACAGAGAGGTGGCGGCAGGACTTGCCGAGGCTGTGAAGCACGGCTATATACGCGACAAGAGCTATCTGGACTTTTTCCTTGAAAACAGGGAAAAGATAAAGGCTCTCGACAGTGGCGCTCTTGCGGAGGTCGTTTACGGCTCGTGCAGAATAAAGTCAGACGTTGTGAGCAGGGACGAGAAGGAAACGGGCTTAAGAGAGATATTGAACTTCGGTCATACCTTCGGTCATTCCATTGAAACCTTGTCCGATTTTAAAATGCTCCATGGCGAATGTGTTGCCGTGGGTATGCTTGCGGCTCTCTGCTTTTCTCACAGCAGAGGAACGGTATCCTCCGAGGATATACAAAGGTGCAGGGAGCTTCTGGAATATTTCGAGCTTCCCGTCGGCATACATGATTTTGACATATCAGCCATATATGCTCAGATGTTCAATGACAAAAAGACCAAGAACGGCGTAATAAGCATTGTGGTTTTGAGGAGCATAGGGGATGCTTATTCCGACAAGACCGCGGGAGAGGCTGAAATAAAAGCGGCGCTTGAATATATCTGTAAGTAAAACATATGACCCATTGCGGAGCGTAATGGGTCATTTTTATAAAAGGAGAGATATGTATGTTTTTTCTGCCCGTTGTTTTTACGGCGGCGCTTGTGCTTTCGGATCAGATAATAAAATATATCACAATAGCCTATCTAAAGCCCGTGGGCAATATAGACATAATAAAAAACTTTTTCAGCCTCACCTATGTTGAAAACAGGGGCGCAGCCTTCGGTATGCTTCAAAATGCCAAGTGGTTTTTTATAGCGCTCACGCTTGTTGTGCTGGCGGTGTGCATATATTACTATATAAAGCTGGGCAGTGAAAAGACTTTAATAAAGCCCGCTTTAGTGCTCATATGCTCGGGCGCTCTGGGCAATATGGCAGACAGGCTTTTCAGGGGCTTTGTTGTGGATATGCTCAATTTTTATATATTCGGCTATGACTATCCCGTGTTCAACTTTGCGGATATATGCGTGTGCTTGGGAGCGTTTCTGCTTGTTATAGGCGTTTTTGTTTCGGACACACGCAGGGAGGCGGGATAAATGGAAGTTTACAGCATAGAAGCCGAGGACATAAACAAAAGAATAGATATGTTTCTTAACGAGGAGCTGGAGGATATATCCCGCTCCGCAATACAGCGCCTTATAGAAAAGGGCTTTGTTAGGGTCAACGGAGAAATCAAAAGCAAGAATTATAAGCTGAGGCAAAACGACATAATAGAGGCGGATATGCCCGAGCCCGAGGGCGTGAGCATAGAGCCCGAGAATATCCCCCTTGATATCCTCTTTGAGGACGACGACCTTATTGTAGTGAATAAGCCTCAGAATATGGTCGTGCATCCCGCTCCGGGGCATTACACGGGTACGCTTGTAAATGCGCTCATGTATCACTGCGGGGACAGACTTTCGGGCATAAACGGTGTTCTGCGTCCCGGCATTGTCCACAGGATAGATAAGGATACAAGCGGTGTGCTCGTAATAGCCAAGTCGGACGCTGCCCATAGGGGATTGAGCCTTCAGCTTGCGGAGCACTCCATGAAAAGGATATACGAAGCCGTAGTGTATAACGGCTTCGACGAGCCCGAAGGCACGGTAGATGCCAACATAGGGCGTTCGCAGAATGACAGAAAGAAAATGGCTGTGCTCTCCCGAGGAGGACGGACTGCCGTTACTCACTACAGAGTGCTGGAGCCTCTGGGCAAGCTTACTTATATAGAACTCAGGCTTGAAACGGGCAGAACGCATCAGATAAGAGTGCACATGGCTTATATAGGTCATCCTCTCCTGGGCGACCCCGTTTACGGTCCCAAGAAACAGCTTTTCAGCCTGGAGGGACAGATGCTCCATGCGGGCGTGCTGGGCTTTGTTCACCCCGTATCGGGAGAATATATGGAGTTTAGGGCGGAGCCTCCCGCCTATTTCGGCAAAATTTTGGATATATTGAGGAGCAAAAAAGACTAAACGAGGTGATATTATGGCGTCTGACAGAGATATAAACGACCTGTCGCGGTTTTATGACACCGGCGAGGACAACAGAACACAGACGCAGATAATGTGGGAGGAAGGCATTTATAAGGAAGGCAGCTTCCGCCAGAAGTGGGCTTACAGCTTCGGCAGAAACGGTTTTTATAAATTCGGCAAAAAAATATCAGCCTGCCTCTGCCTTATGCTTTTGTGGACTGTTGTTTCAATTTTGCTGCCCTTCGGCAGACTGAATATTCTGCCCCACACTATAGCCGTTGCTCTTGTGAATACAGCAAGCGTGTGGCTTTACAGACAGACCTGCGAGGACAAGAGCTTTACATTGCTTAATAAAATTTATATACTGCTCTGCGTTGTTTTCACGCTTGTTTTTTACAGATATATGGACTTTGTTTTCGGCAGGATATCCGAGAGCATAGCGCTAAGCCTGTATTACGGCGTGTTTGAAATAAGTCCCTTTATATCAAGGGCTGTCATGATATGTGTGTGCGCGGCTGCGCTGTTTTGCATATTCGCGCGCAATTTCACAAAGGGCGAGCGCCTGTTCTGCGCAGTATCGGCGCTGTCCGTTATTAACGGCGCTGTGTTCATGCTCGCGGGCGGAGGAGAGCTTTTTTATAAATTCTCTCTTGCCCTTACGCTTGTTACAACGGCGCTCGGTTTTTGTCTTTATATAAAGACGCATAACAAAACGCTCAGCAACATATCGCTTGTTTTTTCGTTGCTGTCCTTTATGGAGATAATGGGGCGCTATGCGGTCATCACGGGCGTTATGGAAAGCTATATTGAAAAAGGTATTTTTTAACAGGAGGAAAAAATGAAAGAAAATCTCACCCTACTTACGGACTTATACGAGCTTACTATGATGCAGGCTTATTTCAACAATAAACATAAGAATGAAACGGTGGTATTCGATGCCTTTTACCGCACAAATCCCTTTGGCAGCGGCTATGCCGTATGCTGCGGTGTGGAGCAGGTAGTAGAATATATAAAAAATCTGCACTTTGACAAGTCGGATATAGATTATCTTTCTAGTCTGGGCATTTTTTCGGCTGATTTTATAGATTATCTTAAGGATTTCCGCTTCAGCGGTGATATTTACGCCATACCCGAGGGCAGCGTCATTTTTCCAAGAGAACCTATGATAAAGGTGATTGCGCCCATTATGGAGGCTCAGCTTGTGGAAACTGCCATACTTAATATAATGAATCATCAAAGCCTCATAGCCACAAAGGCGTCCAGAGTGTGCTACGCCGCTCAGGGCGACGGCGTTATGGAATTCGGCTTAAGGCGCGCTCAGGGTCCCGACGCGGGCACATACGGCGCAAGGGCGGCTGTAATAGGCGGATGTATAGCCACGAGCAATGTGCTTGCGGGCAAGCTTTTCGATATCCCCGTTAAGGGCACTCACGCCCACAGCTGGATAATGAGCTTCGGCGACGAGTATACTGCTTTTAAGAAATATGCCGAGCTCTATCCCAACGCCTGCATATTGCTTGTGGACACATACGATACTCTTAAATCGGGCGTGCCGAATGCAATAAAGGTGTTCACCGAGATGCGCGAAAGCGGTATAGAGCTTAAAAACTACGGCATAAGGCTTGACAGCGGAGATCTGGCATATCTTTCAAAGGAAGCCAGAAAAATGCTCGACAATGCGGGCTTTGAGGACGCCGTTATATCCGCTTCAAACGACCTTGACGAGCACCTTATAGAGAGCCTTAAGCAGCACCAGGGCGCAAAAATAACCTCCTGGGGCGTAGGAACCAATTTGATAACGGCAAAGGACTGCCCCTCCTTCGGCGGAGTTTATAAGCTTGCGGCTATAATGAAGGACGGCAAATTCGAGCCCAAAATAAAGCTTTCCGAGAACACGGAAAAGGTTACAAATCCCTGCAACAAAAAGATAATAAGGGTGTACGAAAAAGAGCCCAACAAGATAAAGGCAGACCTCATATGTCTTGAGGAGGAGAGCTACAGCGAAAATGACGACCTTGTGCTTTTCGACTCAAAGGAAAGCTGGAAAAAGACCGTCATGAAGGCGGGCACATATAAATTGAGAGAGCTTATGATACCGCTTTTTATAAAGGGCGAATGCGTATACGAGCCTAAGCCCGTCATGGAAATAAGGGATTATTGCCTTTCGGAGCTGGATACGCTCTGGAGCGAGACAAGGCGCCTTGTAAATCCTCACGACGTTTATGTAGACCTTTCAAAAAAGCTCTATGATATAAAGATGAATTTGCTTAAGGAAATGGGTAAATAAATATGGAATATATTTTGTTTGATTTGGACGGCACGCTCACAGACCCCGCCGAGGGCATAACGGGCGGTGTGAACTACGCCCTTGAATATTTCGGCATACATACGCAGGACAGGGCGGAGCTCTACAAATATATAGGTCCTCCCCTCAGACAGTCCTTTATGGAATTTGCGGGCTTGAGCGAGGAGCAGTCGCATGTAGGCATGACAAAATACAGGGAGTATTTCGGACCCCGCGGTATATTTGAAAACAGGGTGTACGACGGCATACCCGAGCTTTTGTCAAGGCTAAAAAAAGCGGGCAAAAAGGTAGTGCTCGCAACATCAAAGCCGTGGATATACGCCGAGATAATACTTGAAGAATTTGACCTTAAAAAATACTTTGACTTCGTTTCGGGCAGCGAGCTGAACGGAGCCAGGACGAGCAAGGCGGCTGTAATAGCCTACGCCCTTGAAAGATATCATATACCCAAGGACGAGGCCTTGATGGTCGGCGACAGAGAGCACGACATTGCAGGCGCAAAGCAGAACGGCATAAGCTCAATGGGTGTGCTTTACGGCTTCGGAAGCGAGGAAGAGCTCAAAAAAGCGGGAGCCGACATTATAGCGGATAGGGTCGAAAATGTATTTGACCTCATAATGAAAATGTAATACAATATATATAAAATTAAAATTTGGGAGGATATGGATCATGAAAATACTTGTATGCGGCGGCGCAGGATATATAGGAAGCCACACCGTCTATGAACTCATAGAGCAGGGACACGAGGTCGTCGTTGCGGACAATCTCTGCAAGGGACACAAAAAAGCCGTGCATAAGGACGCTAAGCTCTATATAGGCGACTTAAGAGACGCCGAATTTCTGGATAAGGTTTTTGCCGAAAATAAAATTGACGCCGTTATTGACTTTGCGGCTTTTTCACTTGTGGGCGAAAGCTGTACAGAGCCTTTAAAATATTTTGACAACAATGTTTACGGCACCGTAAGGCTTCTTGAAGCCATGGTGAGGGCAGGGGTAAAGAAAATTGTTTTTTCATCCACCGCTGCCACCTACGGCGAGCCCGAAAATATACCCATTCTGGAAAGCGACAGAACTCTGCCCACCAATCCCTACGGCGAGTCGAAGCTCACCGTAGAGAAGATACTCAAGTGGAGCGACGAGGCGTATGGCATAAAGTATGTAGCTTTGAGATATTTCAACGCTGCGGGCGCGCACATAAGCGGAGAGATAGGCGAGGACCATTCTCCCGAAACTCATCTTATACCCATTATTTTGCAGGTAGCTCTGGGTCAGAGGGCGCAGATAGCCATGTTCGGCGACGATTACCCCACGCCCGACGGTACCTGCGTGAGAGATTATATACATGTTACCGACCTTGCCGATGCTCATATAAAGGCTATTGAAAAGCTTTTCAGGGACGAAACAAGCGCTATATATAACCTTGGAAACGGCACCGGCTTCAGCGTAAAAGAGGTCGTAGAGGAAACAAGAAAGGTTACGGGCAGGGAGATAAAGGCTGTTGTGGAGGGCAGACGCGCGGGCGATCCCTCTACGCTCATAGCCACAAGCGAGAAGGCAATGCGTGAGCTGAATTGGCAGCCCCGCTTCAATTCCCTCACTCAGATAATAGAAACCGCTTGGAACTGGCATAAAAACCACCCAAACGGCTATGAGGACAGATGATTGCAAAATATTATATCAAAATCAGAAAGGAAGCAACACTATGAAAAACATAAAGGACTACGCGGGCGGCATAATAATATGCGCAGTTATAGCGGCTGCCGCAACGCTGCTTTCATCGGTGAGCATAGGCTCATTTTCGCTGGAGGTGGTGGGAGCGCCCGTTTTTGCAATAATCATAGGTATGATAATAACGCTTTTTTCGCCTTCACTTGCTGCGAAGGATCCCCTTGCTAAGGGCATAAAATTCACATCCAAGAAAATATTGCAGTGGGCTGTAATAATACTTGGCTTTTCGCTTGACCTCGGCACTATAGCGAGCGTGGGAGGCAAGAGCCTGCCCGTCATAGTTTCGACTGTCTCTACATCGCTCATTGTGGCTTACATAATGATGAAGGCGCTTAAAATGGACTCCAAGGTGTCCGTGCTCATAGGCGTTGGCTCGTCCATATGCGGAGGCTCCGCAATAGCTGCCGCGGCTCCCGTCATAGACGCCGACGACAGGGAAGTGGCGCAGGCAATCTCTGTCATATTTCTTTTCAATGTGCTTGCGGCGCTCATTTTCCCTACGCTCGGACATGCCATAGGCTTGGGCTCGGAAGGCTTTGCGGTTTTCGCGGGAACGGCTGTAAACGACACATCCTCGGTTACGGCGGCAGCGTCCACAGCCGAGAGCATTTACGGTGTTGACGGTATACTTTCATCCGCCGTTACGGTCAAGCTCACAAGAACGCTTGCCATCATACCCATTACCCTTGTGCTGGCTCTTTACAGAACGGCAAAGGCAAAAAAGACAGAGGGCGAGGGCGGAGGCTTTTCGGTAAAGAGCATATTCCCGTTCTTTATACTTTATTTCATAGGCGCTTCCGTTATAACGACCGTTGTGGGACTTATCCCCGAGAGCGGATTTACGGCGCTTTATGCCGACAGCTTTGTGCCTGCCATGAAATGGCTCGCAAAATTCTTTATAGCCATGGCAATGTGCGCAATAGGACTCAACACCAATATAGCGGAGCTCATAAAAAAGGGCGGAAAGCCCATAGCCATGGGCTTCTGCTGCTGGATAGCCATAACGCTTGTGTCATTAGGCGTTCAGCTTGCAACGGGCATATATTACACAAATCTTTGATATTAAAAAACTATCCCCTGTCTGCGATATGCGGACGGGGATTTTTTTATTTGTAAAAAATTTTTTGATTTTGTGAAAAAATGGCACACTTTGTCATTTTAAATAATATATAAAAAATAGGGAGGCAAAAACATCGGCACAAAGGAGGGATATGAATGGAGAATATTATAATTGCCTTTATAGGCGCGCTGGGCTCGGCTGCGGGAGCCGTGGCAGGCATATTTATAAACACAAAATTGATTACATACCGCATAGAACAGCTGGAGCAAAAGGTAAATAAGCACAACAACATAATAGAGCGAATGTATGAGCTTGAGAAGAAGGAAGAGGTTACAAATGAAAAAATAAAGGTCATCAATCATAGGATAGACGACCTGGAGGAAACCTACAGCGACAATAAATATGTAAAGGAGATCTAAAAAATGACAAAGAAATGGTTAAAAGCAGCCCTCATTAGGGCAATAAAGACAATGGCACAGAGCGCGATAGCCATGATAGGCACGGCTGTCGTGCTGGATGAAGTCAACTGGATATCGGTAGTAAGCGCAAGTATATTGGCAGGTGTGCTGAGCTTGCTGACAAGCACGGCAGGCTTGCCCGAAGTTTGAAAAAAACAAAGTGCCAAGATGGCAGGCAGGAATTTGTTGTAAGGAGGAATAGTAATGAGCAGAAATATTAAATTATGCCACCCTCGTTTGCAGGAGCTTGCGGGAAAGCTTGTGAGCGAGTGCGCAAAGCAGGGGCTTATTGTAAAGCTGGGCGAGTGCTTTCGTTCCGTTGAGGAGCAAAACGCCCTCTATGCCAAGGGAAGAATAACATCGGGCAATATCGTTACCTATGCGGACGGCAGCTCCTACAGCTCCATGCATCAGTGGGGCGTTGCCTTCGATGTTATACGAAACGACGGCAAGGGCGCTTATTATGACAACGACGGCTGGTTTTCAAAAGTGGGAGCAATAGGCAAAAGGCTAGGTCTGGAATGGGGAGGCGACTGGGTGAGTCCCGTCGATAAACCCCATTTTCAGCTGCCCGACTGGGGCAGTACGCCTACAAAGCTCAAAAGGCTTTACGGCAATGTAAATAATTTTAAAAAAACATGGGAGGTTGATGATATGACAGAAGCGGAAGTAATAAAAATAGCCCGCAAAGAAGCCAACGATATGGTATACAGATATGTTGACAGGGTGTATAACAGAGTGTTCGAGATACCCGACTGGGGAAGACCCACGGTTGAAAAGCTCATAGACAAGGGCATTTTAAGAGGCAATGAAAATGGTCTTTACATAAGCGAAACACTCTTGAGAGTGCTTGTCATAAATGACAGGGCAGGGCTGTATGACTGAAAATAAAAGGGGTGTGCGTATGCACACCTTTTTTTGTATCTTATAACATAAAAGCACCCTCGGTACTCCGAGGGTACAAACTGCGGTCGATGGGACTTGAACCCACACCACCGTAATCGGGACAGGAATCTGAATCCTGCGCGTCTGCCATTCCGCCACGACCGCATATTATATAATTTTTAAGGGGATTATTTAAAAAAAGCAAGCTTTAAAGCTTGTTAAGAGTGCGCGATCGGGGGCTCGAACCCCGGACCTTCTGATTAAGAGTCAGCTGCTCTACCAACTGAGCTAATCGCGCAGATATAAAAATATAAAGTGCGCGATCGGGGGCTCGAACCCCGGACCTTCTGATTAAGAGTCAGCTGCTCTACCAACTGAGCTAATCGCGCAAATATTTTTTGTGCTCTGTACCGAACACAAAAAATATTTTAGCATAAGTTTAATATTTTGTCAACAGTTTTTTGTATTTTTTTAGATAATGTATAGGGGCTTTTACTGCGCCTGAGTTCCCGCTTCGGCTGTATCTGCGCTCGGCGCCGCCTCATCTGCGCCCGACTCTGTTCCGTCGGTAACAAGCTCCGAGCCCGAAGCTTCCTCGGATGCCGTTATCCTCTCCTGCAAAAGCTGAGTATACTCATCCGTGCTCATGTATTCGTCCTCATTTTCAACAGGCTCCACAACGGTTGAATCCTTGTCCTTTACTACAGTCTTTATTTCGTAGTTGTATGGAGTAGTTTCCGTATCCGTAACATATTCTGCGTTTATTACGAAAACATAGCTCTTTAAATTGTCCTCGCTGTCAAGTTCCGCTATTACATTAGCGTATTTAACGTGCATAGCCTCGCCGTCGCCGAAGGTCTGACCCGAAGCCTCTATATTTGTGTTCATTGTCGTTTCAAACGATGCGGGGTCGTATGCGATGTAGTAGGTCTTGCTGTTCTTGCCTTCAACGCAGGCAGCCCTTGATATGCAGTCCGTGTAGAGGCTTACGCTGTAGGTGTTTACAACGGACATAAAGTCGTCAAAGCCCATTTCTTCCTTTACCTTGTCGCCGTCGTTTGTTATAAAGTAGAGAGCGTCGCCGGAGTATGTGCCCGTTATTTTGCTCTTTTCCTCCGAAGGCTTTCCGTCCTCGCCCGTGCTCACATAGGTGTTGTCTATAACTACATTGCCAGTGTCCTTATCTCCGTCCTTGCCTATCTTTACAAGGCTCTCGTTTATGCTGTCCTGATAGCCCTCCGAGCCCTCTGCGCCCATAGTGATACGGTTTGACACATTTATTGTGATGTTGTCGGCGGAGTTCACAGCTTCAAGCGCCTTTGAAAAGGCTTCCGATGCCGCTGAATTTTCCACATTGTTTTCTTCGCTTATCTCGGCGAAGATGTTGTCCGTCTTTGCAAGTCCCACATCAATGCCCTCTGAACCCGTAAGGCTGCAGCCCGTTGATGCAATAAGCATGATTCCCGTTAAAATAACCGCGATTTTCTTTTTCATTTTCAATTCTCCTTTAGCTTGTCTGTCATTAATTTCATTTCTTTGGCGGCTTCCAGCGTAGCCTTCGTTATCTCTGCTCCGCCTATAAGCCTTGCCAATTCATTATACACCTTTTCGCCGTATAATTCAATAATATTTGTGCTTGTTCTTTCTCCCGCCGTGCTTTTTTCTATGAGGAAGTTTTTATCCGCCATAGATGCTATCTGCGGAAGGTGAGTTATACATATTATTTGATGCTTTTTTGAAACGGCAAGCATATTTTCGGCGGTTTTCTGCGCCGTTCTTCCGCTTATGCCCGTATCTATCTCATCAAAAATGAATGTATCTATGTTGTCCACCTCGGCAAGTATGTTCTTGAGCGCGAGCATAACTCTGCTCATTTCACCGCCCGAGGCTATTTTGCTTAGGGGCTTGAGAGCCTCGCCTCTGTTGGCTGATATAAGAAATTCCACCTTGTCCGCGCCCTTTTCGTCAAAGCCTTCCTTCGGCGTTATGTTTATGCTGAACAAGGTGTTTTCCATGCTCAGATCCTTAAGTATGGATATTATGTCCTTCTCGGCTTTTAACGCTGTCTTTTTCCTTATGTCCGTAATGCGTGAGCATACGGCTCTTATATCCTTTTCAAGCTCTTTTTTCCTTGCGGAATATTCCTCCGCCAGAGCCTCGCTGTTTTCTATAAGCTCTATCTGCTCGCTTACTCTGTCCCTGTGGGCAAGTATGCTTTCAATAGTACCGCCGTATTTGTTTTTAAGCTCGTATATCAGCTGAAGTCTTTCTTCCGTCCTGTCCAGTTCGTCGGGGTCGCTTTCCATGCCCTCCTCGTAGCGCCTTATGCTCTTTACGGCGTCCTCTATTATGGAATAGGCGTCGTTGAGCGCCTCCAGAGTTCCTGCCTGTGTATCGTCTATGTCGGATATGGCTTCAAGGCTGTCTATTGCCGAGCCCAGGCTGTCTGTTGCGCAGCCTTCATTTCTGTGCAGGCAGTCGAGGCAGTCGTTTATAAGCTCCTTAAGCTTTACGCTGTTCATGAGCACATTGCGCCTTTCCGAAAGCTCCTCGTCCTCTCCGGGCTTAAGAGAAGCCTCGTCTATCTCATCTCTTTGGTAGGTGTAAAGCTCCAGCTTGTACTGTATATCCTTGTCGCTCGTGTCTATCCTTTTGAGCTTGGCTGACACTTCCCTGTAGTCGGCGTAGAGCCTGCCGAGCCTGTCGAGCTCCGAGACTATCTCTTGTCCGCACAGCCTGTCGAGCATGACCATGTGGCTGGACGGATCGAGAAGCGACTGGTGGTCGTGCTGACCGTGTATGTCCACAAGAAGCGAAGAAATTTCTCTCACCATAGAGACCGTGGCAGGCTTGCCGTTTATCCTGCATACCGATTTGCCGTTTGTGTTGAATGTGCGCTTTATAAGTATGCAGTTGTCCTCGTCGGGCGGAGAGTCAAGAGCCTCCAGCTCTTTTATAACATTGCCGTCCTCAACGGATATGAGAGCGGAGACCTCCGTCATGTCGCAGCCCGTCTTTATTATGTCCTTATCCGCCTTTCCGCCCAGGACAAAGCTTAGAGAACCTATAATTATAGACTTGCCCGCGCCCGTTTCTCCGCTCAGAACATTAAGCCCGCTGCCGAACTCGACCTCGAGCTCGTCGATAAGCGCAAAATTGTTTACATATAGTCTTTCAAGCATAAGCTTAACCTCCAAAGCGGGAACTACTCTTGGTTTATATCGTTCCTGAGCCTGTTCACAAGCCTTATAGCCTTGTTTTCATTGCGTACCGCCGAAAAGACGGTGTCGTCTCCCGCTATCGTGCCTATTATCTCGGTATTGTCCATAGCGTCCAGAGCCGCAGCCACAGCCATAGCCATGCCGGTTATGGTCTTTATTATTATGAGATTGCCCGCATAGTCTATGGATATTACTCCGTCGCTGAATACGCGGTTCATCCTCTCCATTATTTCGGCGCTGTTGCTTCCGGAGGTAAGGGCATATTTCTGCTTTCCTTTGCCCGCCGATATCTTGCTGAGCCTAAGCTCGCGTATATCTCTTGAAACAGTCGCCTGCGTAACATTGTAGCCGTCCTTGTTGAGGAGCTCAACGAGGGCGTCCTGTGTGTCTATATTGTTTTCTCTTATCAATTCCAATATTTTCAGCTGTCTTTTTACTTTCATTTTCTTCTCCGTCTATAAATTTACTTCAACCATTTTTCTTCTTAATATATCGTAGAACGAAAGCTCTGTCGTCTTTATTATTTCACAGCAGTATTCAGAGCGCCTTATCACAACGGTATCACCTTTTTTTATTCTGTCGCCGTTTTGTCCGTCGTAAGTAACGCGGGCGTTGCTGTAATCTCCCGAGAACCTTATCCTCACAGTGTCGTCGCCCGACACTACTATGGGTCTTGCGTAGAGCGCGTGAGGGCAGATGTGAGTTATAGTCATAAGCTCTGTGTTGGGATTGAGTATAGGACCTCCCGCGGAAAGATTATAAGCTGTGGAGCCCGTGGGAGTGGAAATGATCACTCCGTCGGCTCTTACCGTGTTTATATATTCGTCGTTTACCTCGACTCCCAGAGTAACCATGCGCGAAAAATCCGTGTTGTTCACGCATACCTCGTTGAGAGCGAGCAGGGATTCACGGCTCACTCCGCCTTTTTCTATATGCGCTTCGAGCATCATTCTTTTTTCGATGGTGTATTCGCCCTTCAGCACCTTGTCAATGGCTGTTACGGCATCGTCCTTTTCGACATCCGCAAGATATCCCAGCGTGCCGAAGTTTATGCCGAGTATGGGCGTTTTGCTTATTGCCGCGCGCTTTGCCACCCGCAGTATTGTGCCGTCTCCGCCCAGCACCACAACAAAGTCCGAATTTGTATATATATCCTCCGAATGTTTAACGGGAGTGCCTATGCCTATCTTTTTGCATGCCGAGTTGGTGAGTATCACCTCGCAGCCGTGCTCTATGCACCACGAAGCCAGCTCTCCCGTATGTATCAGTTCGGGGTCCTTTTCCATGTTTGCAACAAAACCTATTTTATTCAAAAAAAACTCACCTGCTTTCGGTACTGCCGAACGCTTCGTCCGCAGCGGATATTATGTCGCTGTGTTTTACATTGCTTTCTTTTTCATAACGCGCGGTATACAGAAGATACTCTCTGTTTCCGTCTCCGCCTTTTATGGGCGAGGGCATGAGCCCTATGGGTATGAGCCCGTTCTCCTCGGCGGAGCTTATTATATTTTCCAGTACCCTTATATGTATTTTTTTGTCCTTGACTATACCCTTTTTGTTTGTGTTTCCGCGTCCCGCTTCAAACTGGGGCTTTATAAGAAACACGGCTCTGCCGTTTTCCTTAAGGAGCGCGGATGCCGAGGGAAAGATCTTTGTAAGCGATATGAAGGAAACGTCGCAGCCTATAAAGTCCGCTCTTTCTATGTCCGCATTTCTTATGTCCGTGTTTTCGAGGGATATTACTCTTTTATCCCGTCTTAGAGCCTCGGCAAGCTGCGCGGTGCCCACATCCACGGCATATACCCTTTCCGCTCCGCATTTAAGCATGCAGTCCGTAAAACCGCCCGTCGAAGCGCCTATGTCTATGCATACGCCCTTTATTTCAATGCCGAAGCGTTTTATTGCGCCTTCCAGCTTATAACCGCCTCTGCCCGCATATTTGAGCGCGCGCTCCTCCTCCGATACCTCTACATTGCTGTTTTCTCCCACAGTCTCCGATGGCTTTTTGGCTGTGCGTCCGTCTATGAGCACACAGCCCGCAGCTATAAGCTGCTGCGCCTTGGCGCGGGATATATTTCTGCTGTCCTTTAGGTAAATGTCAAGTCTTTTATCG
>CANRNM010000005.1 GCA_947631975.1 uncultured Clostridia bacterium | reverse complement strand
ACGGGACTTCAGCAATTTCTGACTGCAATAAACACTGACATATCCGGATTTGCAGGGGTAATAAACCATTCATTCATAAATGTAAGCCTCAATTATAACCATATGAAATTTACCGTCGGCGTATTTGGAAGATATATACCGCTTTATGCCTTTTATATCATTTTCGGCTCTCTTATCTCTGCAATACTTGTTTTACTTGCGTTTGCAGGATTAAAAATAAGCGAAAACTCACGCGCGGGCAGTCTTTTCCTCTCGCCGTGCTTCAGAAGGCTTGCATATTTCATAGGTACTGTAACGGGCGGTTTTTCGTTCTGGCTTTCTATTGATTTGCTGCCATCCTTCGGACGCTTAAGCAATACGCTCACATGGAATTGTATAATACTTGCATTGTGCTTTTTGTTTTCGTATTATATAATTTCAAGGCTCGAAAAGCTTTTTTCATAGGAGGTGTATGTTATGAATAATAAATTTGCGGTCATAGTGCGCTGTGAGCTTAAAAAGCTCGCGTCCTTCATGGTGTTTATAGCCGTTGCTTTTATATTATGGTCGGGCATACACTCGGGCATAGTGGCGGATGAGGTGAACGACATACTTTTTCTTAGGAACGATATAAGTATAAAGCTCTATATAATAGACCCTTATTTTTCAATTATAGAAATACTCCCCGTGCTCCTGCTTGCATATATACAGTTCGGCGACGGCTTCAATAAGCTCTGGAAAAGCCTTCCCGTTGCAAACGGCTTTGTTGTGCGCGCAAAGCTTATAACGGGCATATCGCTCATACTTATTTGCTATATTTGTATGCTTGCCGTCATGCTTTTCACTCTTTCGCGGTATGGGGATATATACAGAGATGCGCTCATGTCACTTAACATAACGCCCGATATTATAAGCGCAGGCGAGATATTTAAAAATGTGCTCTCGCTTTTTGCGGTTACAGTTTTTATATATCTATTGTCGGTTATAATGAGCTATGTCATGGGCAGCTCTCTTACGGGCGCAGTCATAACGGCTGTGATGATATTCATTCCCTTTCTTGCAGCCACCTGCTTTGAGAGCATATCCCGTGAAGCCATAGAAAAGATAATGCCCTTTATTTATCCGGGCTATTTCAATGTGTATTTATCTATCTATAGCGGATCTACAGGTGCGCTCAACGATATGTATATGTCTTTATTTGTGTACGGTGGCGTATTAGGTCAATATCCCGTGGCAGCTCTTGTATATTATTCCGTTCTTTCGGCAGGGCTTTTTGCCTTGGCTTTAAAGCTTTCGGCTATGCCTAAGCTTTCCGAGCAGTCGGGCGCATTTTCATTGAAGAACACTTCATTTGCTTTCAAATTGCTCTTTGTGCTGTGCTTTGCTCTGGCAGGCTATTCCATGCACGCGCCCTTTGCCGTAAATATTGTAATGACATTTATACTTGCGGCGGTAGGCTTTGCCATTTCGACATTCATAGTTAAAAAACAGGGGGTGAGAGTATGAAAAAGCTTTTTATTATATGCATAGCGCTTGCTGCCCTCTGCGGCTGCGCAAAGCCGGAGGATATAGAAAACGCCTCTATGGTAAGTGTGGGAGATATAGTGATAGAGGGCAAGCAAAAATATGTGGACTTCAACAAAGGCTATGTTCCCGATCATCTGCGTGATGAAAACGGAGAATACACGGCAGAAAAATACAACGAATATAAAAACGGCATAAAGAGCTTTTATGATACGCTCCCTCTTTCGAATGTCTATCTTGTTCAGCACAACAGCGGGAGCGAACATAACGGCAGAGTCAATGTCCGCAGAGATACCGTTCATGATATGCTCATAGCCGAGGACGGCGACTGGTACAGCCTTTATAATGATAATTTATATATACCTTCGGGATATGAAGAACTTATAAAGGGCTTCAATATCGCCGACTGGCTTTTCTGCGGCGCGCTCACGGGCGGAGCCTATGACAGATTGGACTTTGCAAATGAAGAATATCTGCTCTCCGCCATTCCGGATAAAATGTTCGGCTTGTCCTTTGACAATGTGGAGATGTTCTCCGATAATTTACCCCTCTCGCTCACGATATATAAAGACGGCGAAGGTATTTCAAAGCTCTATATAAAGTATGCCGATATAGAAGGGCAGAGAAAAGAGCTGAGCGCGCATAATACAGATATGCTCAAAAGTGCCTTTTCACTTGCGGACATAAAGGACGGCGACAGACTTATTGAAATACTTTTGCGCTACATAAAGACGGGAATCCGAGAAAACGAGGACAACGCCTATTTCGATATAAAAACAATAAACCCCGTCAACATCACCGACAGCATAACGCAGTCGGGAATAGTTGTTGAATTAAAATAAAAATTTTGTACTGCTTTCAATGTAGGGGCGACCTGCGGTCGCCCTAATTGCAGAACCGAAATAATTTGTTAAAGCCTCTCCCACCGGGAGGCTTTAATTTTTTTTCAAAAAATGCTAAAATAGTATAGCCAAATTTAAAAAAATATGTTACAATTATTTTGTAAATTCGGAAGGAGCGGTCATAATGTACAATAAGGTCGTTTTAAAGCTCAGCGGAGAGGCGCTTGCGGGCGATTCGGCGCAGAGCTTTGACAATAAAACCATATTCTCAATAGTAGAACAGATCAAAAAAATTATAGATATGGGCGTTAAGACAACGCTTGTTGTGGGCGGCGGCAATTTCTGGCGCGGCAGAAGCGCCAACCCCGATATGGACAGGGTAAAAGCCGATCAGATAGGTATGCTCGCAACCGTCATGAACGCCGTTTATCTCTCGGACTGCTTCAGACAGAAGGGCATGGATGCGGTCGTTATGACGCCCATAAAAATAGGCACGGTAACAACGGAGTTTTCAAAGGACGAGGCAAACAGACTTCTTGATGAGGGCAAGGTCATCATTTTTGCCGCAGGCATCGGACACCCCTTCTTCTCTACCGATACGGTAACGGCTTTAAGAGCCTGCGAGCTGGAGGCGGACGCCATACTCTTTGCCAAGGCTATAGACGGAGTTTACGACAGCGATCCCGCGTCAAATCCCAATGCCGTCAAATTCGACGAGATACCCTGCAGAGATATAGTCGAAAAAAATCTCAAGGTCATAGACATTGCGGCGGCGAACCTCTGCTATGAAAACAAGGTCCCCGTAGTCATATTCGGGCTTGCGGAGGAAAACGGCATTATAAAGGCGGCAAAGGGCGAAAAGATAGGCACTGTAGTTACGGTATAATATAAAAAAACGGAGGTATTTATTATGTCAGAGCAAACAAAGGTATTTGAGGAAAAAATGGAAAAATCCCTTAACAATTTAAAAAGCAATCTTCTGGGAATCAGAGCGGGCAGAGCCAACACCCATGTGCTGGACAAGGTAATGGTAGAGGCCTACGGCACACAGATGCCCCTCAATCAGGTGGCGAACATTTCCGTCCCCGAGGCAAGAGTTATAGCAGTTCAGCCCTTCGACGTTTCGCAGATAAAGGCTATCGAAAGAGGCATCAATTCTGCCGACATAGGCATCAATCCCAACAGCGACGGCAAGGTGATAAGGCTTGTTTTCCCCGAGCTTGACGAGGATAGAAGAAAATCCCTTTCAAAGGATGTCAAAAAGCTCGGCGAGGAATGTAAGGTGGCTGTCAGGAACATAAGGCGCGACGCCATGGAAACCGTTAAGAAGCTCGAAAAGAAGGGCGATATCACAGAGGACGACAGAAAGAACCTCGAGACCGAAATACAGAAATTTACGGATAAGAAAATAGAAGCTGTTGACAAGGCTGTTGAAGCTAAAAACAAAGAGATAATGTCAATTTAATAGGGCTGTTATCCGACAGCCTTCAGCTTGTCAATAAATTTAGTTTTGCGCCAATTTTGCGGGCGGATGACCTCCGCCCCTGCGTTTGGTTGGTTTAAACTGCGGTTTGTAGGGGCGAGCATTGCTCGCCCGTTTTTATTTTTACTATTATATTTAAACACGAAATGAGGTATAATTATGGCAGAAAAACAGGTGCCCGAGCACATAGGCATAATAATGGACGGCAACGGCAGATGGGCAAAGAAAAGGCTTCTTCCCCGCGTCATGGGACATTCGCAGGGAGCTAAGGCTCTCGACAACCTCCTTAATTCGGCAAAGGGTCTCGGAGTAAAACATATCACCGTTTACGCCTTCTCCACAGAAAACTGGAAAAGAGCCGAGGACGAGGTTAGCGGAATAATGGGTATTTTGCGCGAATACATAAACAAGTATTTCAGAGAATATGCCGACAGCGATTTCCGCGTGGATTCCATAGGCGATCTTTCAAGGCTTTCGCCCGATCTGCAGAGGGATATAGCACAGCTCAAGGAGGCTTCAAAGGATAAGACGGGCATACATCTCACCATAGCCATGAACTACGGAGGCAGGGACGAGATAAAAAGGGCAGTCCGGAAAATTGCCGAGGAGGTAAAGGCAGGCATATTACAGCCCGAGGACATCACGGAGGAGCTTATATCCGCCCATCTTGACAGCGCGCCCACGCCCGATCCCGAGCTTATAATAAGGACGAGCGGAGAGCTTCGCACAAGCAATTTCCTTATTTGGCAGGGAGCCTATGCGGAATACTATATCACCGACAAGCTCTGGCCCGATTTCACCATAGACGATTTTAAGCTCGCAATAGACAGCTATTGCAAAAGAGACCGTCGCTTCGGCGGAAGAAATGAGGAGAAAAAATAATGCTTATAAGAATAATATCCGCCGTTGTGGCAATACCCATACTTCTTATATTTATAATATTGGGCGGTCTGCCCTTGAGGGTAGCGTCATTTGTCGTTTCTACAATAGGTATGTATGAGCTTTACAAGGCTGTATCGGGCAAAATAAAGCCCGTTCACATTGTCGGCTTTTTGCTGAATACGCTATACTTCTGCTATCCCTATATATCAAGCTATGTACATCCCTTTACGGATATAAAGCTTCTTGCTTTGAGCGTGATAGTCATAATGTTTATACTTGTGGTATTCCACTCCACAAACAATATACACGACGGCGCGGTAACGATATTCGGCTTTTTATATCTCGGCGTTATAATCTGCCTTATAAACGATGTAAGGGAAAGCTCCATACTTTACGCATGGCTTCCGTTCATATTTGCCTTTGCAAGCGACACGGGAGCGTATTTTGTGGGATCTAAATTCGGCAAGCATAAGCTCACGCCCGTATTAAGTCCCAAAAAATCCGTGGAGGGCGCTGTGGGCGGCATAGTAACAACGGCTGTTCTTTCGGCTGTATACGCTCTTTTATGCGTCAAATTTTTCGATATGCCAAAAAGCGCCGTATCGCTCCTTGCGCTCATGGGTGCCGTAGGCTCCGTTTTCGGACAGCTCGGCGACCTTGCGGCGTCATCCGTAAAGAGATATGTAGGCATAAAGGACTACGGCAACATTATGCCGGGACACGGCGGAGTTATGGACAGGTTCGATTCGGTGCTTTTCACTCTGCCCTTTGTGTATGTATGTATTCTTGTTATTATACCATAATGTTATTTTAAAATGAGGTGAATATTTTGACTGAAAATATATCTATACTCGGTTCAACGGGCTCCATAGGTACTCAAACGCTCGATGTCATAAGGGATATAGGCGGCATAAGCGTTAAAGCCATGAGCACGAATACAAGGATAGAGCTTTTTGAAAAGCAGATAAGGGAATTTAAGCCCGAGCTCGTCTGCGTTATGAATGAAGAAAAGGCTGCGGAGCTCAAAAAAAATATAGCCGATCTGCCCGTTAAGGTCATGACGGGAATGGAGGGTCTTGTAGCCGTAGCCGAGATGAACGATTCCGATACGGTGGTAAACTCCGTTGTGGGCAACATAGGTCTTGTTCCCACCGTGTCAGCCATAAAGGCAAAGAAAAATATTGCTCTTGCCAACAAGGAAACACTTGTTACCTCGGGCGAGCTTGTTATGAAGCTTCTTAAGGAAAACAACGTAAATATGTACCCCGTTGACAGCGAGCACTCCGCAATATTTCAGTCGCTCCAAGGAAATTACGGCAATAAGATAGACAAAATTTTTCTTACAGCCTCGGGCGGACCCTTCAGAACATGGGACGACGTTTCAAAGGTAACCCTTGACGACGCCCTTAAGCATCCCAACTGGGACATGGGCAAAAAAATAACCATAGACTCTGCTACACTTATGAATAAGGGACTGGAGGTCATAGAGGCAAAGTGGCTTTTCGGCGTTGAGCTCGAGCAGATAGTGGTGCTTGTGCATCCCCAGAGCATAGTCCATTCCATGGTGGGCTATGAGGACGGAGCCGTAATAGCCCAGCTCGGACTTCCCGATATGAAGATACCCATACAGTATGCTCTTACCTATCCCAAGAGGGTCAAAAATTCCTTCCCAAAGATAGATTTCTTCGAGCATAACGACCTCACCTTTGAAAGACCCAGGACGGATAAATTCCCCTGTCTTTCTCTTGCCTACAGAGCCATTGAAACGGGCGGAACTCTGCCCGCAGTGCTTAATGCGGCAAACGAGATCGCCGTGGGCAGATTTATAGGCAGAGAAATTGGCTTTACGGATATCCCTCTGTTAATAGAAAAGACAATGGACGCATATACTGTTAAGTATAATTATTCCCTTGACGATGTTCTTAAAGCCGACGAATGGGCAAGGGAATATACAAAGAACATAGAGGTGAAATAATTGTCTGTCATATTGACCTTACTTATTTTTACCGTTATAGTCGTTATACACGAGGCGGGGCATCTTGTCGCCGCAAAGAAATTCAATGTGCTCGTTACGGAGTTTTCCGTGGGCATGGGTCCTAAGCTCTGCGGCTTTAAAAAGGGCGATACAGCCTATAACATCAGAGCTTTGCCCATAGGCGGCTTCTGCCGTATGGAGGAAACCACCGACAGGGAGGATGTCATAGCCTTTAACGACACCACACCCCTTCAGAAGATAATAATATCATTTGCGGGTCCCTTTATGAACTTCGTGCTTGCCTTTGTTCTCATGGCTTCAATAGGTCTTTGCACCCCGCTTACAAACACTCATATTGTGAGCGTCAGCGAGGGCTCTCCCGCGCAGAGCGCGGGACTTGAGGCGGGAGATGTCATAACGGGCATAAATTCGCACTCCGTACACACAAGAGAAGAATTTGAATTCTATAAAAACGGCGGAGAGGCTGCGGACACCATAACCGTCAGAAGAAACGGCAGAAGTCTTGACTATGTTGTAAAGCCCGAGCTTTCGCAGGGCAGATATATATACGGCATGGGGCTTTCGCTCAAAGCGCCCTATTTAAACATTATGGGCTACGATATTCCCGACGGCGTTGAAAAGGGCAGTCTGTGGGAATATATATGCGCCGCCTTCTGGTCTGTAACAGCCCTTGTTAAAATAACGGTTGTGAGCTTTGTAAGGCTTGTATCTTCAAAGATAGCGGTTACGGAGCTTTCGGGTCCCATAGGCGTTACGTCCGCCGTGGGCGAGGTCTATACCGACAGCGTGAGCTACGGCTTGACCGCCGTCATTTTGTCTATGTTTCAGCTTACGGTCTTATTAAGCGCTAATCTGGGCGTTATAAATCTTTTTCCCATTCCCGCACTTGACGGCGGCAGGATAGTCATAGGCTTTCTGGAGCTTATAACGGGCAGAAAAATACCGCCCAATGTCGAGGGCTTCATTCATTTCATAGGCTTTGCGCTTATTATGGCGCTTGGAATATATATAGCATATAACGACGTACTAAAGCTCATATAGAGGAGGTATACCATGGATTTTATAAAGAGGAAGAAAACAAGAGCAGTAAATATAGGAAATGTTGCCATAGGCGGGGACAATCCCATTGCCATACAGTCCATGTGCAACACAAAGACAGCCGATGTCGAGTCCACCGTCAGCCAGATACTTGAGCTTGAAAAAGCGGGCTGCGAGATAATAAGGGTCGCAGTGCCCGATATGGAGGCAGCGGAGGCTATAAAGGATATAAAAAAACGCATACACATACCCCTTGTTGCGGATATACACTTCGACTACAGACTGGCTTTGAAGGCTATAGAAAACGGAGTGGATAAGCTCAGGATAAATCCCGGCAACATAGGCGGCGAGGACAGAGTAAAGGCGGTCGCAGATGCGGCGAAGGCAAGGAATATACCCATAAGGATAGGCGTAAACTCGGGCTCGCTCGAAAAGAGCATACTCGAAAAATACGGCGGAGTTACTCCGCAGGGACTTGTGGAGAGCGCTCTCGGACATGTCAGAATACTTGAAAAATACGATTTTCACGATATAGTAATTTCAATAAAGGCTTCAAACGTGCCTTTTTCTCTTGAGACATACAGCCTGCTTTCGGACACCGTGGACTATCCCATTCACCTCGGCATCACCGAGGCGGGCACGGTTTATTCCGGCACCATAAAGTCAGCCGTAGGCATAGGCGCAATACTTGCCATGGGCATAGGCGACACCATAAGGGTCTCGCTCACGGGCGACTGTGTAGACGAGGTGAGGGCTGCAAAGGAAATTTTGAAAGCTCTCGGCTTGAGAAAGTCGGGCATAGAATTTGTGTCCTGTCCCACCTGCGGAAGAACGTCGATAGACCTCATAGGTCTTGCCAAGAAGGTAGAACAAAGATGCGAGGGCATAGATAAGAATATAAAGGTTGCTGTGATGGGCTGCGCCGTAAACGGTCCCGGAGAGGCAAGAGAGGCGGATATAGGCATCGCGGGCGGAGACGGTCAGGGGCTTATATTCAAAAAGGGCGAGATCGTCAAAAAGCTCCCCGAAGCCGAGCTTCTGGACGCCCTCATGGAGGAAATAGAAAAGCTTTAAATAGGGTGATAACATGGATAATCAACGGTTTGAAGATGTATTCGGCAATATATCTCTTTCGGCAAATGTTAAAAGCAATTTAAAAAATACGATAGTTTCGGACATAAAAATAAAGCTCGGAGCCAAGTCTATGGAAGTCCGTCTGAGCTCCGACGACTTTGTGGACGAAAGATGTCTTGAGGACTTAAGACAGGATATAATGGATTCCTTCCCCGGCATAGAGGATGTAAAGGCGGAGATTTGCTATCCCATGGAGGAGCTTTCGCCCGAGGAAAAGATAGAGAAATACTGGAATAAGCTTGTCGATATAGTTTCCGAAAGAAATATGTATATTGCTCCGCTTCTTAAAGATGCGCGTAGGCACATAACGGATGACAGCCTTGTTATAGAGCTTGCCAACAATACATACAGGACCTTCGAGCTTTTGTATATAGACAGACTGATTGAAAGGGTCATAAGAGAAAGGCTTAAGCTCAATATAAAGGTAAGCTTTGAAAATATACCTCTTGACGACGAGCAGAAGGAAATGTATGAAAGAATTGCGGAGGAAAGAATAAAAAACGATGCCGTTACCGCAGACGAAAAACCGTCTCCCGCTTCCGCTCCCGCGCCTCCCGTAAAGAAGGAAAGGCGGCCGCAGAGAGCTTCATCGGGCAAAAAATCGGTCATCACCGAGGAGCCGATTCCCATAGGCTCCGCCATAAAGATGAACGGAGAAGTGGTGGTAGAAGGCAGGATAACCGTAAAGCCCGAAATAGTAACCACCAAAAAGGGCGGTTATGTCGTCAAGACCGATATATACGACGGCACAGCCATAGCCGTGGTGCTTTTCTGCACGCCCGAAGCCTACGAGGCGGATTTTTCCGATATATTCAAAAAAGGCAATTATGTCAGGATAAAGGGGACTGTTTATCTCAACGAGCATGAGAACAACGACCCCAATATAAGGATATCGTCCGTAAACATAGCGCAGGCTCCGCCTAAAAAAATGGATAATGCAGAGGTAAAGAGGGTGGAGCTCCATCTCCATACCAATATGAGCATGATGGACGCCATAAATCCTGCCTCCGACTACATACACAGAGCCGCCGAGTGGGGACACAAGGCAATAGCCATAACCGACCACGGCGTAGTTCAAGCTTATCCCGAGGCTATGTCCGCAGGCAAAAAGGAGGGTATAAAGATACTCTACGGCTGCGAGGGCTATCTTGTAAACGACCTAAGCGCCGTCGTCAAGCGTCCCAAGGGACAGACCATAGACGATACCTTTGTTGTGTTCGACCTTGAAACAACGGGTCTTGATACCCGCAGCGACAAAATAATAGAGATAGGCGCGGTCAAAATAAAGGGAAGAAAGATAGTTGACAGATTTTCTACATTTGTAGACCCCGAGCAATATCTCTCGGGAAAGATAATAAAGCTCACGGGCATATATGACGATATGCTAAGGGGCGCGCCAAAAGAAGCCGAGATTCTCCCCCAATTTCTGGAATTTATAGGCGACAGTGTGCTTGTGGCGCATAACGCCTCTTTTGACACGGCTTTTATTAACCGCTTTGCCAAGAACAACGGCATAGCCCTTGAAAACACGGTTATAGATACCGTGGAGCTGAGCAAGATGCTTCTTGCGGGACTTACCAATTATAAGCTCGATACCGTCTGCGACAAGCTCGGCGTTTCTCTTGAAAATCATCACAGGGCGGTGGACGACGCGGAGGCTACGGCTCTCTGCTTTATAAAGCTTATGTCCATGACGGAGGAGCTGGGCGAAAGCAATATAGACGGGCTCAATGAGCTTGGCGCGAAAAAAATAGATAAATCCAAGATACGCAAGAGATATCATATAATAATTTTTGCAAAGAATCAGGCGGGCATAAAAGATCTCTACCGCCTTGTTTCCGACGCGCACATAAAGTATTACAGCAAGAGGGGCGGAAGACCGCATTTCCCCAAATCCGAGATAATGAAATACAGAGAAAATTTCATACTCGGGTCCGCCTGCGAGGCGGGCGAGCTTTTCGAGGCTGTGTATAACGATATGTCCGATGAGGATATAAAGGAGATAGCCGAGTTCTACGATTACTTTGAAATACAGCCCCTCGGCAACAATGCCTATATGATAGGCAATACTCATAAAAACAGCAAGACCGTACAAAGCATGGACGACCTCATAAGGATAAACAAGCGCATAGCCGAGCTGGGCGATAAATTCGGCAAGCCTGTGGTTGCCACGGGAGATGTGCATTTCATGGATCCCGAGGGCGCGGATTTCAGGCGCATAATACAGTACGGCGAGGGCTTCAAGGTCGAGGATGTCGAAAATCAGTCTCCCCTCTATTTCAGGACTACGGAGGAGATGCTTGAAGAATTTAACTATTTTCCGCCCGAAAAGGCTTATGAGCTTGTCGTTACAAACACAAACCTTGTGGCGGATATGATAGACGACGGCATTTATGCCGTTCCCAATAAAAAATGTCCCCCCGTCATAGAGGGAGCGGACGAACAGCTTAGGGAAATAACCACAAACAAAGCCAAGTCGATATACGGCGATCCTCTCCCCGAGCATATAAAAGAAAGACTTGACAAGGAGCTTGACTCCATAATAGGCAACGGCTATGCCGTGCTCTATATCATTGCGCAGAAGCTTGTGTGGGACTCGAATGCCCATGGCTATATAGTGGGCTCCAGAGGCTCCGTAGGAAGCTCCTTTGCCGCTACCATGGCGGGCATAACGGAGGTCAATCCCCTTGATCCGCATTATGTATGCCCCAACTGCAAATATTCCGATTTCACATCCGAGGAGGTGCAGAAGGTCGCAGGAAATTCGGGCTTCGACCTTCCCGACAAAAAGTGCCCGCGCTGCGGAGCGGATATGAATAAGGACGGGCAGGCTATTCCCTTTGAGACCTTCTTAGGCTTCAACGGCGATAAGGAGCCCGATATAGACCTCAACTTCTCGGGCGAGGACCAGACAAGGGCGCATAAATACTGCGAGGAGCTTTTCGGCGAGGGTCATGTTTTCAAGGCGGGCACCATAGGCACATTGCAGGACAAGACGGTGTTCGGCTATGTCAAGGGCTACTGCGAGAAAAAGGGCATATATATGACGGGAGCTCAAAGGCGTTATCTTGTCGAAGGCTCCGTAGGCGTAAAGCGGTCTACCGGTCAGCACCCGGGCGGACTTGTTATAGTGCCCGATTACACGGATATACATGAGTTCTGTCCCGTACAGCATCCCGCAAACAGGGCTGAAACGGGAGTTACAACGACACATTTTGATTATCATTCCATAGACAGCTGTCTTCTTAAGCTGGATATGCTCGGACACGATGTGCCCACCATACTTAAGATGTTCCATGACATAACGGGCTTCGACCCGCTCGAGGTGCCCATGAACGACAAGGAAACAATGTCGCTTTTCACAAGCCCCAAGGCTCTGGGACTTGAACCCGAGGACATAAACTGTCCCACAGGCTCTCTCGGACTTCCCGAGTTCGGCACCAACTTTGTAATAGGTATGCTTATGGAAACAAAGCCCAAGTCATTTTCGGGTCTTGTCAAAATATCGGGACTTTCGCACGGCACCGATGTGTGGAACGGAAACGCCCAGGAGCTTATAGCAAACGGCATATGCGACCTTAACGGCGTTATACCCACAAGAGACGATATAATGGTATATCTCATACTGCACAAAGTGCCCAATAAGGACGCCTTTTCCATAATGGAGCATGTCAGAAAGGGCAAGGGACTTACTCCCGATGAGGAGGAGCTCATGCGTGGGCACGATGTTCCCGACTGGTATATAGAAAGCTGCAAAAAAATAAAGTATATGTTCCCGAAGGGACACGCCGTTGCGTACTGCACCAATACGTTCAGAATAGGCTATTTCAAGATAAACTATCCCCATGCATTTTATGCCGCCATATTCTCCGTTAAATATGACGACTTCGACTACGAAATAATGTGTTCGGGCATGAATACGGCAAAGGAAAATTACGAACGCATACAGAGCCTCGGCAAGGACGCGAGCGGAAAGGAAAAGTCCGTTGCCGAGATTTTAAGGCTAGTCATAGAAATGTATGCAAGAGGGCTTGACTTCGCGCCCCTCGACCTTTACAGCTCCGAAATAACAAAGTTCAAGGTCATAGACGGCGAAAACGGAGAAAAGCTCCTTCTTCCTCCGCTTTGCACCATAGCGGGCTTCGGACTTGCGGCTGCGGAGTCGCTTGTAAATGCCAGAACCGACGGAGAATTTGACACCATAGAACAGCTCCGCAAAAGAACGGGACTGGGCACAAGCAACATACAGCTTCTCAAGGACTCGGGCATACTCGGCAATATGCGCGAGACCGACCAACTTACACTGTTTTAAAACAAGCCCGCATAACCCATACTTGGTAGTAGATGGAGACTGCTCCCCAAATGCTTACCCATGCAACCGAGGCACGCCCCCTACAAACCACTATGTGAGCTAATCACTTGTAGGGGCGGGCATTGCCCGCCCGTTTGCAATATTTTATATTTTGATTTTTTCGGCAGACCGAAATCCGCACAGATGTTGTGCGGATTTTTTAAATTTCTACTATATATAGTGTAATACACCGCAAATTTTGTTATATTTTTAACAATCAAAACTGCACAAATATGCAAAATTTACAATAAAACATCGCTTGTATTGTTAAAATTAAGCACTCTAAGAGCAGTGTTTAAAAATCTCTTGTTAAAATTGCTAAAAAATTTGGAAAAAAACCTTTACAATTGATAATAAAATGTGCTATAATATCTTTACAAAGATTAATAATATAGTTTGCCTGTCGGGCGGGAATAATGCTGTTAGGCGTTTTTCACAATAAACAGGGGTCATCTGGTGGCTTGTTTGGAAGTTTTTTAGATAAGTTACAGAAGGCTGTTGTCATAAGTGAGAGCATTATTCATGCCAAGGGTCTGCAAAGTGAGTGAGTGCAGACAATAAGCTATATATAATTAACATATAATATATAAAGGAGGATTTCCATGAAAAAGAACGTTTTAAAGCGTGTTTCAGCTTTAGGCTTATCAATGGTCATGGTTGCCGGTCTCGCTGGATGTAATGGCAGCGGAGACAGTGCGGAAATAGACCTTGAATACGGCGACCCCGATGATAAGCCCGACGAAATTTCAATGATGGTAGATACCACCATCACAGAGGAAAACGGACTTCAGGCTGTTTGTGATGAATACGAAAAGCAGACGGGCATCAAGCTTACATTTGAAAAGCCCGACCACGCAAAGTATTATGAGAAGGTTACGCTTTCCTTCGCAAGCGAGGAGCCTGCCGACATCATCGAGATGGGTTCCACTTACTATCCCGAGCTTGCCAACTCAGGCGCTCTCTGGGATATGACGGAAGCATGGGAAAAGTCTAAGGAGCAGGCTGCACAGGGCGCTCAGGGCGTAAACTGCGTTAACATAATCGACGAGGATTATATCGACGCCCTCAGAATAAACGGCGAGCTTTACGGCTTCCCGATGGCAGCAGGTAACGGTACCATCACCTATGTAAGACAGGACTGGTTAGACGCAGCAGGTCTCCAGGCTCCCAAGAACTATGACGAGTTCATCAATATGCTGAGAGCCTTCAAGCAGAGAGGCGGCGGAGCTATTCCTATCACTGCCGCAGGTCTCCTTAACACAGAGACTCCTTATGACATCTACTTAAGAGAGTTCTATCAGGACGCAGTTCCCGATATCTATAAGGACGAGGCAACAGGCAAGTATGTTGACGGCTTCGGCGAGCCCGCAATGGTTAAGGCTATCGAGAGACTTCGCGATGCATATCAGGAAGGTCTTATCGACGCCGAGATAGTTACAAACAAGACATCTACTTGCAGAGATAAGCTTGGTTCCGGCTTAGTTGGTGCATTCAACTACTGGGCAGGTATGTGGTCATTAAAGCTCCAGCGTTCAATGAACGAAGGTCAGCTTGTTGCGATTCCTCCCATCGAGGAAGCAAACGGCTATACAGAGAGAGTTCCAACCGCTCTTGCAATGTCTGTTTACGCTCCCAAGAAGGCAGCTATATTCAAGTACTTCCTGCTTTACTCACATGACGGCGGCGAAGGTCAGATGCTCTTCACACACGGCGTTAAGGACATTCACTATAAGTATAATCCCGATGGCTCATGCGAGGCTCTGCCTTACATCGTAGACCCCGACAACAAGGTTGAGAAGTCTATGTTCGCTCCCGAGCTTACTATCACAGAGTGGAACGATCCTATTCCTCTTGATCCTATGGTTAAGGAATCTCTTGAGATCTACAGACAGCACAGAACATTTGCTAAGGTTCCTGTTGTAAACGATACTATTTCTCAGAACCTTGCCGATCTTAACGTTGTAAGAAACGTTGTAGTTGCAAATGCCGTTACAGGCAAGCAGACTGTAGACGAGGCTATGCAGTATTACGAGGAAAAGGGCGGCTACTATGCAAACGCTATCCTTGATGACCTTAACAGTGAGGCTAACCTTGCAGCTGAGGCGGAAGCCGAGGCAAAGGCTAAGGGAAGTTCATCCGAGGATGCGGCTGATGCAGCTGACGAGGCTGAGTAAAATTTTACCCGAAAGGATGGTTAAAAAATGGCAAATAATAACGATAACTTTGACCATGTTATAGTTAATAAACCTAGCATAGGTCAGCGTATGTTTAAATACAGATGGTTTTACCTTATGTTCTTGCCGGTAGCAGTAGTTCTTCTTATATTCTTCTACTGGCCAATGCTTGGTGTAAGATATGCTTGGTCTACCTATAAGTTAAAGCAGATCACACTCCGCTTGGGTCCCGATTATTCAACAGGCTGGGGCAACTTCCAGAGATTGTTTACATCAGACCCGTTCCACTCAGCTTTCAGAAATACTATCGTGCTGAGCTTCTTCAACTTAGTATTCGCAACTGTTCTTACAGTTGTTATAGCTCTTCTCATTAACGAAATAGGCAATGCGTGGGGCAAGAAGATAGTACAGACTGTGCTTTATCTTCCTCACTTCCTTTCATGGGTTGTTGCAGCATCTATCTTCATGCTGATCTTATCGGCAGGTACTGATGCAACGGGTGCCGACACATCCAACATGGGCTTCGTTAATGCTATCGTAGCTAAGATTTACAACTTATTCCACAACGATCCTTATGTACCCATCGACTTCCTTACAGAAGGAAAGTGGTGGCGAGTAGTATGGTACATTATGAACCGTTGGAAGGAGACAGGTTGGGGTACCATTATCTACCTTGCAGCTCTCTCAAGCATCAGCCCCGACTTATACGAGGCTGCCGAGATCGACGGCGCAAACAGATTCAAGCAGACTTGGTACATAACTGTTCCTTCACTTATGGATACTATCCTCGTTGTATTCATCCTCAATCTTGCAAAGATCATGAATATCTTCGAGTCAGTCTTCGTACTTTACAACTCACTTGTTTATGATGTATCTGATGTTATCCAGACTTACGTTTACCGTGTTGGTATCGTTGGTAACGACTATGGTTACTCAACAGCTATCGGTCTGTTCAAGTCTGTAGTATCGCTTGTTCTCGTATCTGCTTCTGATGTTATCAGCAAGAAGGTAAGAGGCTACGGTATCGTATAAGAAAGGAGCGTTTGAGGAATTATGAAGAAAAAGTTTAATTTATTCAATCCACAATACGCTGCCCGTTCTTGGTTCGTATTGTTCAACACAATATTCTTTATTCTCTTAATGGCTGTAATGATCATACCCATTTACAAGATCTTCTGCGACTCTATGGTAAACCAGACTGTTTACGGTCTTAACCTTTTACCCAGAGGCTTAGATCCCGAAACGGGCAAGAACGCATGGTTCAATGTTATAGCTTACAAGAGGATCATAACCGACCCCGCACTTTATCATCCGTTCTGGGTATCGGTTTACACAACATTGCTTACAACATTCTTAGGACTTTTAATATCTACTCTTGGCGCATATGTTCTTATCCAGAGAGATATGCCCGGCGTTAAGTTATTCGGTTACTTATTACTCTTCACAATGATATTCAACGGCGGTCTTATCCCCACATTCCTTGTTATGAAGAGAGTAGGCTTACTTGACTCTATCTGGGCTGTTATCGTTCCTACATCAATGAATGTTTACAACCTGGTACTTATGAGAAGTTTCTTCGAGGGTATCCCTGCCAGCTTGTTTGAGGCTGCGGAGATAGATGGCTGTACCCCCATGGGTATATTCATCAAGATAGTTCTTCCTCTTTCAAAGGCTGCTCTTGCATCCATCGGCTTATTCTTCGCCGTTGCTGCATGGTCAGAGTACTTCCACTATGTAATTTACATCAAGTCAAGTGATAAGTACAACTTCCAGTACAAGCTGAGAGACCTTTTCCAGGATAAGCAGGATGCAAGCGAGGGTACAAAGATCAATGTTAACACTCTTAAGAGTGCAGCCGTTATCGTATCCGTTGTTCCGTTCATGTTTATTTACCCATTCTGCCAGAAGTATTTCATGACAGGTGTAACTATGGGTGCTGTTAAGGAATAATGCTTAGTTATACATAACCTATAAAAGAGCTTTTGCCTAGCAAAAGCTCTTTTTGGGTTTTTAGTCGGAGAGGTGAATGATAATGTCAGCAATAAATGGCTTTGAATTTATTGAAAATAGAATTCCTGCCGTTCCCAAGCTCAGATTTTCGGGCAAAACGCAGGAGGAATATAAAATATATGCGGAGAACGCAAAAAAAACTCTGCTCGGAATATTGGGCGCGGACAAAATGCAGGGCGCTCCCTTCAATGTCCAAAAAAACGAGCCCGAGACCACAAACGGCTATGTTCTCCAAAGATGTACAATAGATACTATTCAGGGGCTCACAATGCCTTTTTATATACTAAGCTCCAATAAATACAACGGCAAGGCTGTCATAGCTCTGCACGGCCACGGAAGCGAGGGCAAGGAGGGGCTTGCGGGCAAGGCGTCCGTGGACTGCACTCCAAACATAGAGCGTTTTTCATATACCTATGCATTTGAGTTTGCCGACAAGGGCTATACCGTTTTCATACCCGACCTTCTGGGCGCAGGCGAGAGAACGCTCGGAATCTATGACGATACCACAGCCGAGTGCAACGACATAAATAACGCCCTCATAAGCCTGGGCATGAGCCTCCAGGGCGTTATACTCTTTGAAAATATGCGCCTTTGCGAATATATAAGCTCTCTGGGCTTTAAGGACATAAGCTGCTGCGGATTTTCGGGCGGCGGACAAGCTTCGCTTTGGCTCGCCGTTATGGATGAACGCATATCAAGAGCGGTAGTGAGCGGTTTTCTCCATAGCTATAAGGATACGCTCATATACACAAACCGCTGCGGCTGCAACTTCGTGCCCCTCATGTGGCTTTATGCCGATATGGGAGACCTGCTTGCGCTCTGCGCTCCCAAGGATATATATATCGAAACGGGCAAGGACGACAACCTCAACGGCACAAGAGGTATAGACGGCGTGCTTGAACAGCTCGAAATAGCCAATAGGTGCTACAGACTTTTTGATAAAGAGCTTAAAATAAATATCTGCGACGGCATGCATAGATGGTATGGCAGCTGTATGGAGAACTTTTAAAAAATTAAAATCATAAAAAAATGTTATGAACCACTATGTGAACTAATTACTTGTAGGGGCGTGCATTGCACGCCCGCATTTTATCTCACAAGTAAAAACACCGCCATCAGCGCAAAAATAAGTCTTTCCTCCGCGTCCATGGCAAATATGCCCATCCTGCAGCTTTTGTCAATATCATATATACCGTCCTCATGTATGGTGCTATCCTTTATTTCTGACATACACAGCCTCCATATTAATAAGCTTTTCTACATTCAACATTCCCCAGCCCTGTCTGTTGGGCGGCATATTCAGCGTGTCCGATGAAAGCTTGAGCATATACTTCACATCGTCCGGACAAAGCTCGGGCTCCTTTTCCAGCAAAAGAGCTATTGCTCCGCTTATTATAGGCGCCGACATGGATGTTCCGCTTAGCTTTCTATATGTTCCCGCAGTGCGCCTGCACGATGTTATATTGCTCCCGGGCGCAAGTATATCGGGCTTTATTATGCAGTCCCTTGTAGGTCCTCTGCCCGAGAATATACCGCTGTCCTTCTCGTCGTCCGACGAAGCCACCGTTATTACCTTTCGGCTTGTTCCGGGCGAGGATATGCTTCCCGGCGAAGGTCCGTTGTTTCCTGCCGCCGTTACCACAACAATACCCATATCCCACAGCCTCTCCACAGCGTCCACAAGAGGGTCGTTATTCACGGGCGAGGAAGTGCCTATCGACATATTTACTATTTTTATATTATATTTTCTGCGGTTATTGGCTATCCACTGTATGCCCGCTATAACATCCGAGGCATTTCCCTGTCCGCTGCTGTTAAGCACCTTAAGCATTATAATATCCGACTGCGGAGCCATGCCCTTGTAATATCCTCCGCCCGAGGCTATGCCCGTAACATGTGTTCCGTGTCCGTTGTCATCGTACATATTTTTTTTGCCGTTCAAAAAATCCCTGAAGCACACTATCCTTTTGCCGAAGTCGGGTATACGGCAAATGCCGGTATCCAGAAAAGCAATGCCCACGCCCTTTCCGCTGTAGGGCATATCTCCGCATTTAACGGCTTTTTTAGCGTTGTTTATATGAGTATATACCATTGGATTGTCATACGCTGCGCCTGTGCCTGTCTGCCTTTCCTCAACTACGCTGTCTATTATATCCAGACTGTATTTTATTCTGCTGTCCGCTGTTTTGGCGGATTTTTTTAATATAACATCCATCATTCTCACCGAAGTTAAGCTATAATTTAATCTATGCATTTTATTTTTTTATGTTAATTTGTTTTTATGGGCTATTTCTATTGAAAAAAATTGTATTTTATAGTATAATTATACTGATTATTTATGTATAAGGAGCAGTCTATGTTGTCCATAACCGAAATAAAGCGGGAACTTAATAACACAGCCCTTGAAGGGCTGGAGGATTTTTGCTCAAGATACGGCTCTGACAGCCGTTCGGGCGTGCAGAAGCTTGTTTCAAGCGCCCGCAGGCTCATCAATAAGCACCAAAAGGAGCTTGAAAGGCTGGAGAGCATAACGCTATATGAAAAGAAATACCGCTCTATGGGCTTGGAATACATAGGCGGTATAGACGAGGTGGGCAGAGGTCCTTACGCGGGTCCCGTAGTCGCCTCCTGCGTCATACTTCCCTCGGGCTGTGTCATAGAGGGCATAAACGACAGCAAAAAGCTTTCCGAAAAAAAACGCGATGAGCTCTTTGACATAATAAAAGAAAAAGCCGTTTCAATAGGTATAGGCATTGTGGACAATAACAAAATAGACAGGCTGAATATTTTGCAGGCGACATACAAAGCCATGCGCATAGCCTTGCAGAATATGCCCGTTAAGCCTCAACAGCTCCTTGTGGACGCCGTTACCATACCCGATGTTGACATACCGCAGGAGGCTATAATAAAGGGCGATGCCAAGAGCATATCCATAGGCGCAGCCAGCATCATAGCTAAGGTTACGAGAGACCGAATGATGCGCGAATATGCCAAGAAATACCCTCAATACGGCTTTGAAAAAAATGTAGGCTACGGCACAAGGGAGCACGAAGAAGCCATTGTAAAATACGGTCTCTGCGATATACACAGAAGGAGCTTTACGCATAAGTTTTATGAATAACAGACAAACGGGGAAAATGGGCGAGGAAAGGGCTGTAAAATATCTTAAACACAGGTTTTACAGCATACTCGAAACCAACTATGCCCGCAAAACGGGCGAAATAGACATAATTGCAAAAAAAGGCGGCTATGTTGTCTTTTTGGAGGTAAAATACAGAAACAACACCTCAAAGGGACTGCCCAGAGAGGCTGTAACGCCCTTCAAGCAAAGACAGATAAGAAGGACTGCGCAGATGTATATAGTAGAAAATAAGCTTGACTGCGATATGCGCTTTGATGTTATAGAAATACTGGGAAACCGCATAGAGCACATTAAAAATGCTTTTTAAGGAGTTAATATGGATTTAGTAAAAAAGGGCGATATAGAGTACTATACATTTGATATTTTAAAGGATATAAAGCATTGCTTTTCCACTCGAAAGGGAGGAGTGTCCGAGGGCATATACGAAAGCATGAATCTTGGCTGGAGAGAGGATAAAAGGGAGAATGTGGTCGAGAACTACAGGCTCATCTGCTCCGCCATAGGCTGCGACAGCAAAAACACCGTCTGGACAAGACAGGTGCACAAAGACAGAATATTGAATGTTACAGAAAACGACAGGGGCAAGGGACTTTTCAGAGAAAGAGAAGCCGAGGGCTACGACGGCATAATGACCGACCGCAGGGATGTTGTCCTCACGGGCTTTTCTGCCGACTGCGTGTTGATATTCTATTATGACCCCATTAAAAAGGTGATAGCCATAACTCACAGCGGTTGGATGGGAACCGTGCTTTCTATAGGTGCAAAAACTGTCGACAGAATGGCATCGGACTACGGCTGCGACAGAAAAAATATACTCTGCGGTATAGCTCCAGCCATAGCAAGGTGCTGTTTTCAGGTTGATAAGCCCGTTGTGGATGAATTTCAAAAAGCCTTTTCGTGGTGTTCTCCCTTCATAACAAATGACAATGAAAACGAAGGTAAATACTATATAGATCTCCACGGCATAAACGAGGAAATACTTGTAAAAGCGGGCATAGCGAGAGAAAATATAGAAAACAGCAGGATATGCACAAAGTGCCATCCCGATGTTTTCTTCACCCATAGGCTCATGGGCAATGAAAGAGGCTCCATGGCAGGATTTATAAGTCTTTAGGAGGAATATATGAAAAAAATAGCTTTATTGTTATTTCTGCTTATATTATGTTCCTGTTCCCCAAAAGCTTTATCGGACATGACCTATACGCAGAGAGACGACTATACGGCGATAGAGTGGGAGGGCAGAGTGTATGTGCCTTATTCCGCAGTCGATAATTCCTATATGGGAAAACGGATAGGCATTGTAAACGGCGATGAAAATGACAGAGTATATGAGGCAAAGGGACTTCCCGTTGAGCAGTGGATAATATCTTGTTATAAATCGGGAGAAATGGACAGCCCTATGCTTATGAAGGAAGAAAATGTAAACGATATACCCGAGGGCTTTACATCCGAATATGAATGAAATAATTGATTTTGGAGAATGACATATGAGCAACGTTATAATAAAGGTCGAAAAAGGCTCTATAGCCGAGGAAATGGGCATAGAGCCGGGCGACATACTTGCCGACATAGACAACAAGCCTATAAAAGATGTATTTGACTACAGATACCTTATACAAAGCGAATATATTGAAGTCGGCATAATAAAGCCCGACGGCGACGAGTGGCTCCTTGAAATAGACAAGGAGGAATACGAAGACCTTGGCATAGTGTTTGAAACGGGGCTCATGGACAAGGCTAAAAGCTGTTCAAACAAGTGTATATTCTGCTTTATAGACCAGCTCCCAAAGGGCATGAGAGAAACTCTCTACTTCAAGGACGACGATTCAAGGCTCTCGTTTTTGCAGGGTAATTATGTAACGCTCACCAATATGCGCGATGAGGATATAGACAGAATAATATTCTATCATCTCTCGCCCATAAATATTTCCGTGCATACAACGGATATGGAATTAAGAAAATTTATGCTCAAAAATCCCGCTTCCGTTAATGTTATGGAGCATATTAAAAAGCTTGCCGAAAATCATATAGAGATGAATTTTCAGATAGTGCTTTGCAAAAATATAAACGACGGCAAATATCTCGACAAAAGCATTGAGGACCTTTCGGCTTTCATACCCGCCGCAAGGAGCATGTCAATAGTGCCCTTCGGCAAATCGGCTCACAGAGAGGGACTTATGGATATAGAGCTTTTCAATAAAGAGGACTGCGCCGATATCATTACACAGGTTACGGCTCATCAGCAGAGATTTCTTGAAAAATACGGCACCCGCTTCTGCTTTTTGAGCGATGAATTCTATATTACCGCAGGTATGCCTCTGCCCGATGACGAGAGCTACGAGGACTATCCGCAGTATGAAAACGGCGTGGGTATGGTAACCCTCCATAAAAAGGAGTTTTACGAGGCTTTTGACGCTCTTTCGGGAGACAATAAAAAAAGAAATTTAAGCATTGCAACGGGAAAAATAGCTTTTGACTTTATTTATTCCCTTTCATGTGATATAATGAAAAAATATCCCAATACCAAAATAAATGTTTATGCCATAGAAAATGATTTCTTCGGCAGAACTATAACCGTAAGCGGACTTATGACGGGCAGGGATATAATAGCCCAGCTTAAAGATAAGGAGCTCGGCTCTGCGCTCCTCATACCCGAAAACTGCTTAAGAGCCGATGAAACAGTCCTTCTTGACGATGTGGACATAAAGGATATAGAGAGGGAGCTTGGTGTCAATGTGGTTCCCGTGCGCTGCGGCGGCAGAGATTTTTTGAATGAAATATTAAAGGCGGAGGATAAAGAATATGTCTAAACCCATAGTTGCCATTGTAGGCAGACCCAATGTAGGCAAGTCTACACTTTTCAACCGTATAGCGGGCGAAAGAATTTCGATAGTTGAAGATACGCCGGGCGTTACCCGCGACAGGATATATGCGGATGCGGAATGGCTGGATTATAATTTCACGCTTATAGACACGGGCGGTCTGGAGCCCGAAAGCGACGACGAAATGCTTAAAAATATGTATTCGCAGGCGGAGATAGCCATTTCCTCCGCCGATGTCATAGTTTTTGTTGCCGATGTGCGCTCGGGCATGGTGGATGCTGATATGCAGGTCGCAAATATATTGCGTAAATCGGGTAAGCCCATCGTGCTTGCCGTCAACAAAATGGACGACCTTGCAAAGTTCGGCATGGATATATACGAATTTTATCAGCTCGGCTTGGGCGATCCCTTCGGTGTCAGCGCTTCACAGATGCTCGGCTTGGGCGACCTTCTCGACGAGGTAGTAAAGCATTTTCCGCAGGGCGATAAGGGCGAGGAGGACGAGGACGTAATAAAGGTAGCCGTCATAGGAAAGCCCAATGTGGGCAAGTCCTCTCTCATAAACAGGATATTGGGCGAGGAAAGAGTGATAGTCAGCGATGTTGCGGGCACTACCAGAGACGCCATAGACTCGGAATATGAATACGAGGGACAGAAATATGTATTCATAGATACCGCGGGCATAAGGCGCAAATCAAAGATAAGAGAAAATGTTGAAAAATATTCCATAATAAGGGCTGTCGCAGCCGTTGAAAGGGCAGATGTCTGCATAATGATGATAAATGCCGAGGACGGCATATCCGACCAGGACACAAAGGTCGCGGGCATAGCTCACGAGGCGGGCAAGGCTGTTATTATAGCTGTCAACAAGTGGGACAAGATAGAAAAGGACAACAAGACGCTCAATAAGTTTACAAAGGACATAGAGGCGGAATTCAAGTTCCTTTCATATGCTCCCAAGATATTCATATCCGCCGCCACGGGTCAGAGAGTTACAAAGCTCTTTGAGCTTATAAAGGCTGTGAATGAAAATAATTCATTGAGAATTTCAACGGGTATGCTCAACGATGTACTTATAGAGGCTATGGCTATGAATCAGCCTCCCGCAGAAAAGGGCAGACCCCTTAAGATATATTATATAACACAGGTGAGCGTAAAGCCTCCTACATTCGTTCTTTTTGTGAACGATACGGAGCTTCTGCATTTTTCGTATAAGCGCTATATAGAAAATCAGCTCAGAGAGGCATTCGGCTTTATGGGCACACCCATACATTTTATTGCCAGAAACAGAAAGGAATAAGCTTTTATGTTTAGAATTATATGCTTGGTCATAGGTTATGCCTTGGGCTGTATACAGTCTGCTTATTTTGTGGGCAGAGCAGTGGGGCATATAGATATAAGGGAATACGGCAGCGGAAACGCAGGCTTTACCAACACCACAAGGGTGCTCGGCAAAAAAGCGGGCATAATAGTGTTTGTGCTGGATGTTGCAAAGGTCATAATAGCCTATATAATATGCTCTGCCATATTTGACGGCGCAGGAAGCTTCATGAGCGGAACAAGCCTTCTTCCCGGTCTTTACGGCGGGCTTGGCGCAGTGCTTGGGCATAACTTCCCGTTTTATCTAGGCTTCAGAGGAGGCAAGGGCATTGCCTGCACTCTCGGGCTTATGCTCCTTGCCAACTGGCAGACTGCGCTCATTACATATTTAATAGGCTTCATAGTGTTTATTGCAAAGCGTTATATATCGCTTTCTTCACTCACAATGGCGCTCTTGTATCCCATACTCATGGTGATATTGAAAAATACCTTCGGCTTCGGCGCCGAAGAAATTATACTTATGTTTGTGCTCTGCGTTCTGGCTTACATAAAGCACAGGACGAATATACAAAGACTTCTGAACGGTACGGAAAACAAGTTCGGTTCAGCTAAAAAATAGAGAGGTGTTTTTATGAAAACAGTTGCATTGATAGGCTCGGGAGGCTGGGGCACAGCCCTTGCCATACAGCTTAAAAGAGCGGGTAACGATGTTATACTCTGGTCTTTTAAGAAAGAGGAAGCCGAAAATATAATAAAAGACGGTGAGAACAAGGAGTTCCTTCCGGGCATAAAGCTTGACAAGGACATTGTTGTTACCTCCGATGACGAGGAAGTAAAAAAAGCGGATATGTTTGTGTTTTCAAGTCCTTCAAAGTTTGCAAGGTCTATGGCAAGGCGTTTTGCACCCATTATAAAAAATGACGCCATAGTGGTGAATGTGGCAAAGGGACTTGAAGAAGGCAGTCTTTTAAGGCTTTCGCAGGTAATTAAGGAGGAAATACCACAGTGCAGGATAGCCGCGCTTTCGGGACCCTCTCATGCCGAGGAGGTGGGCAGAAATATGGCTACTGCCATTGTAGCCGCCTCCGAGGATATAGAGGTCGCAAAAGAAGTGCAGAATACCTTTATGAGCTCTATGTTCAGAGTTTACACCAATACCGACATAATAGGCGTTGAGCTTGGCGGCGCGCTTAAAAATCTTATAGCGCTTGCGGCAGGCATTGCCGACGGCTGTGGCTACGGCGACAACGCAAAGGCGGCTCTCATGACAAGAGGACTGCATGAGATATCGAGGCTGGGCGTTGCAATGGGCGCAAGGCGCGAAACCCTTTCGGGGCTTGCGGGCGTGGGCGACCTTATTGTTACCTGCACAAGCAAGCACAGCCGTAACAGACAGGCGGGCATACTTCTCGGACAGGGCAAGAGTCTTTCCGAGGCGCTTGACGAGGTGCATATGGTAGTCGAAGGCGTTATAAACGCCAAGGCGGCTTATGAGCTTTCATTGAGGCTCAATGTGAGTATGCCTATCACTCATGCCATAAACAGTGTGCTCTATGAGGGCAAAAATGTTAACGAAGCCGTTATAGAGCTTATGACAAGAGACAAGATAGAGGAGATATAAATATGTACGAAAATATAAACGGCAGATGGCAGGCTGACCTTAAAAACGGAAAGTACAAAAACCCCATACTTTTTTCGGATTACTCGGACCCCGATGTTATAAGAGTGGGCGACGATTTCTTTTTGATAGCAAGCTCCTTTACATATTTTCCGGGCATCCCCGTGCTCCATTCAAGGGATATGGTGAACTGGAGGCTTGTAAGCTATGCCGTTGAAAAAATGCCCCTTGACAAATTTTCCGTGCCTCAGCACGGCATGGGAGTGTGGGCGCCTTCTATAAGATATCATAACAATGAATTTTATATATATTTCGGCGACCCCGACGAGGGCGTATTTATGACAAAGACAAAAGACCCCTTCGGCAAGTGGGAGGATACAGTATGTATAGCCAAGGCAAAGGGCTGGATAGATACCTGTCCCTTCTGGGATGACGATGGAAACGCCTATCTCATAAGGGGCGTTGCAAAGAGCAGGATAGGCTACAAGAGCAAGCTCTTTCTGCACAAGATGTCATCGGACGGCAAAAGGCTTCTGGATGAAGGTGTGCTTGTGTTTGACGGAAGAATAAATCATCCCACAATAGAAGGTCCCAAGATGTATAAGAGAAACGGCTATTACTATATATTTGCTCCTGCGGGCGGTGTTCAGCAGGGCTGGCAGATGGTGGCAAGGAGCCGCGACATATACGGACCATATGAGCACAGAGTTGTCATGTGGCAGGGCGACAGCCCCATAAACGGACCTCATCAGGGCGGACTTGTGGATATGCCTAACGGCGAAAGCTGGTTCCTGCATTTTCAGGATTTGGAGGGCTATGGCAGGATAACGCATTTACAGCCCGCAAGGTGGACGGATGACGATTGGATAGAAATGGGCATAGATACCAATAACGACAAAATTGGCGAGCCTGTTTTGGAATATAAAAAACCCGTAGATACAAGCGAAGTCCTGCTTCCCGTGGACAGCGACAGCTTCAAGAGCGATAAGCTTAGCCTTCAGTGGCAGTGGCAGGCGCATCCGAGGGACGATTTTTATACATTTACCTCAAAGGGCTTGAGGCTTTATGCGCTCCCCTATGAGGGCGAAAATATTTCATATGCGCCAAATGTGCTCTGCGAGCTTATGACAAGACCCAATTTTACTGTTACCGTAAAGGCGGATATGTCGCTTCACAAGGGCGAGAGCTGCGGACTTGTAATAACGGGCGGCAGCTATTACGGCATAAGAGTTGAAAACGGCAGAGCGCTTCAGGTTAGCTTCGACCTTGAAAAGGACGAAAAAACGCACGAAATAATAACAGCCGAAAAAAGCTTCAAGGGCAATACCATATATATGAGGCTTGCCGTGTCCTATTTCTGCAATATAGACTGCTTTGTAAGCACCGACGGCAAAAACTACGAAAGACTCGGCGGAACGCTTACATATAAGGTATCGCGCAAAAGCTGGGTAGGCGGAAAGATAGGCATATTCTCCGTAGGAAACAGAGAAAATAAAGGCGGTTACACCGACTTTGAGTACGTTGATGTGGAGTGAAGGCTTTGAGATATTATGACAAAATTATACTCGACAGCAGTATTAAAGACGTAAAAAGCTTTGTAAAAAGGGGCTTTTCTGTAATAGATTATTACGCCGTGTGTATTTGTGAAAAAAATTCCAATTTAATGGAAATAATAAGCATAAACAATGTTTTGAAGGACTGCTATAAGACCTTTGACTACGGCATAATAGGCATAGTAAAGGGCAAGTCTGCGGCGGAAGCTCTTTCGGCAAAACTCATAGAGGACTGGATGAAGGAGCATGACAGCCTTGACGGCTTCAAGGAATATTACAACGGCAAGTGCGGGTAGGTGATATATTTGGGTGTGGTGCTTTTTATTTTAAAAATCATATTGATAGTTTTGGGCGCTGTGCTCGGTATCGCGCTTTTGCTTATTGCGCTTTTGCTTTTTAACAGTTTCCGATATGAGGCTTCGGGCAGCAAGGAAAGCGAGCTAAGCTTCAGCTCGGGCTTCAAATGGCTTTTCGGCATACTCAAGGGCTATTACAACATATCGGACGGAGTAACGGAATATGCCGTTACGCTGCCGTTCGGCATAAAGCTTTTAAGCTACAGTTCCAAGCCCGATTTAAGCTATGAGCTTGACAATGAAAATTTACTGAATGACGAGCCGTTTTATGATGATGAAAGCGGCGTAAAAAATAAAAAACGCTCCATAGCCGACAGGCTGAAGGCAGTATTTGGCAGAATTAAGGACTTTGCGGCAAGCATTAAAGAAAAAATAAGGCTTGTTCAAAGCTTTAATACAAAATATAACATAAAAAGTCTTACGGAGGCGACATTCAAGCTTGCAAAAAAGCTTTTAAAGAGCATAGGCTTCAGAAAGCTTGAAGTCGTCGGTACAATGGGCTTTGACGACCCCGCGGGCACGGGCAGGGCAATAGGCGCCATATGCGCCGTATCTGCATTTCTTCCGTTTCGCATTGACATAAGGGGCAATTTTGAACAGAAGGAGCTCACGGGGAATTTCAGACTAAAGGGAAGGACAAATCTTTTCAGAATTTTGTTTCCCATAGCGTTGTATGTATTTACAAAACCTGTATGGCCACTGGCAAGGGATTATTGGAAGGGAGATTTATATGAGCTTTAATGACAATTTACAGACAATGTTCAACAAACTGGATAACTTTGTTTCCAGCAAAACAGTTGTGGGAGAGCCTATAGAGCTTAACGGCGTTACCGTTGTGCCTCTTGTGGATGTTTCCTTCGGTATGGGCGCTGGCTCGTCCGACGCTAAGGATAAGGGAAGCAAGTCCTCGGGCGCAGGCGGTATAGGCGCCAAGATGTCGCCTACCGCAGTTATGGTAATTGCGGGTAAGAGCGTCCAGATAATAAGTATAAACGATACAAGCAGTGTCAATAAGCTTATAGACATGGTGCCGGGCATTGTGAATAAGCTTAATTTCGGCGCGTCTGCGGAGGAATGATATGAGAAGCGATGTATTTATTGAACAGCTTGTAAAAAGGGAATTTACACAGCGCGAAAGGACTAAAAGGACTTATATCATAGGCATTGCTATAGCCGTTCTGGTCTTTTTGTGGCAGATATGTATGGACAGCGCCAGCGCCAGCTTTGCCGAGGGCAACGACAACATGGGCTACGCTTTCACGCTTTTGTATATCATAATAGTGGGCATCGTCATATATATTGCCGTCAAAAAAATAAAGGAGCTCAACAGGGAGTATGAATATATATATGTCAACGGCTCCCTTGAAATTGATGTCATCAAAAACCGCTCTAAGCGCAAAAAGGTATATGAAGGCATGGTTTCGGAGTTTGAGCTTATGGCGCATATAGACGACAAGGAGCATCTTGCAATGTATGACAAGCTCCCCGCCGTGGATTACAGCAGCGGCGAAATATTGGGCAATACATATGTCTTTGTCGCTTCCTACAAGGGAAAGAGAAAAAGATTTGTAATAGAACCCAAAGAGGATATTCTCATGGCTATGCGCAGGGAACTCACACCGCGCAGGCTGTATTTAAAGAAAAAAATAACGGAGGAAAAAACAAATGCATGAATTAGTGATCGTTCTTGACTTCGGCGGTCAGTACAACCAGCTCATTGCCAGACGAGTGCGTGAGTGCAATGTATACTGCGAGGTAAAGTCCTATAAGACCTCTATAGAGGAGATAAAGGCGCTTAATCCCGTGGGCATAATATTTACGGGCGGACCCAACAGTGTTTATCTGGAGGACTCTCCTACCATAAGCAGCGAAATATTCGAGCTTGGCGTGCCTGTGCTCGGCATATGCTATGGCTGTCAGCTCATGGCGCACCTCACGGGCGGAAAGGTAAAGAGCGCCCAGACGAGCGAATACGGCAAGACCGTTACATATTTTGACAACAACTCCCTTCTTTTTGATAAACTCCCCGAAAAGGGCGTTACATGGATGAGCCACACCGACTATATAAGCGAGCCGGGCGAGGGCTTTAAAATAACGGCGCATACGGACAACTGTCCCGTTGCGGCTATGGAAAACAGCGAAAGAAAGCTCTACGGCATACAGCCCCATCCCGAGGTCATGCACACCGAAAATGGCACCGCTATGCTTAGGAATTTCCTTTACAATGCTTGCGGCTGCTCGGGCGACTGGAGTATGTCGAGCTATGCCAAGACAGCTATTGAACAGGTAAGGCAAAAGGTAGGCAAGGGCAAGGTGCTTCTTGCCTTGAGCGGAGGAGTTGACAGCTCCGTGCTTGCTGCTCTGCTTTCAAAGGCTGTGGGCAATCAGCTCACCTGTATATTTGTAGACCACGGTCTTATGCGCAAGAACGAGGGCGACGAGGTTGAAGAAGCTTTTGCCGACTGGGATGTAAACTTTATAAGAGTATTTGAGGACGAGGCAAAGAAGATAGGCGCTGTCGATTTCCTTGCACAGGGCACTATCTATCCCGATGTTATAGAATCGGGCGCAGGCGATGCCGCAGTCATAAAGAGCCACCACAATGTAGGCGGTTTGCCCGACTATGTGGATTTCAAGGATATAGTGGAGCCCTTAAGACTTCTTTTCAAGGATGAAGTCAGAAAGCTCGGCATGGAGCTTGGACTTGCTGACTATCTCGTATGGCGTCAGCCCTTCCCGGGTCCCGGACTTGCCATAAGGATAATAGGCGACATAACAAAGGAGAAGGTCGAAATACTCCAGGACGCGGACGCAATTTTCAGAGAGGAAATAGCAAATGCAGGTCTTGACAGGGATATCAACCAGTATTTCGCCGTGCTTACATCCATGCGAAGCGTGGGCGTAATGGGCGATTTCAGAACCTATGACTACACCCTCGCCTTAAGAGGCGTAACCACCTCCGACTTCATGACAGCCGACTTTGCCAGAATACCCTATGATGTCCTCGCAAAGATAAGCAGCCGCATAGTAAACGAGGTAAAAAGCATTAACAGAATAGTGTACGACATAACCTCAAAGCCCCCGAGCACGATAGAGTGGGAGTAATACATAAAAGCCCTGAACACCACTTAAATAGTGGAGTTCAGGGCTTAAATTTTTGCTCGTGATACCGTTTTGATACCATTACGGAAAAAATCTTGTATTTTTCAATGGGGCGTATGCTCTTAATTCGTGGTATTATCATAAAATTACATTTTGTCATAATTTATTTAGTTCTATGCAATGGCGTTATGGGAATCAGTACCATCTTTTGCAATACTCTTCTCTTCATTTTGAAGATCAAGTCTTTCATGGGGAGTGATTTTAGTATAATCAAAATCTCCGCCGGAGGTTATTTCTGACAGTTCGTATAATTCATGGGGTGCTATATCCTGTCCGTCCGCCCATTCGACTGTGCTGCCACAAGGTCTGACCGTATTAAAAACATCCGGATTTCTAAGTTTTCCAAACCATTCCCCTTTGATATAGGGGTTTACATCAAATATTTTATTTTCTCCTGTTTCAAAGGTTATATAAAGACAGTAATTATCAATTGGTTTAACATTTATTACCTTTGGATAATTCATAATATCAACTCCCTTATATTACTTTAATGGTTCGATTTTAAAATAGCCATCACCTGCAGAAAGAAGCTTCCAGTTTGCAAGGAGGTCATCTTGATGAATTTCTATCCAAGCTAAAAGCAGTTTTAATTTATTTTTAGGAAAACTGCCGCTTAAAACATTGCCTTCCAAGTCCACAACAACCTCGTCGTTTTGATACTCTGCATGTATGTGGGGCATATTATGCTGAATACCTTGTTCACTGTACATTCTTACTATTATTCCGTAAAACATACTTAATGTAGGCATAGTCAATATTCCTTTCTTTTATTATACCATATTAAAGCCTGTTTAAGCATTATGAATATGCTCCTAACTTATACACAAAAATACATCAGAATAGTTTTTAAGATATTGGATTCAAAACAATTATAACATATTATCACAACTATTTAAAGAAAAATTTTATGAAATAAGATTAATTCATGAAAAAAAGACTGGCATAACTATAACTCCTTGGGGTAAGATGTGCAGAATACACTAATGTAGAAGGAGATAACAATGAAAGACCTTGCTGCACAGAGTGGTATTTTTATATTTTTAAAGTACATTTTGAGTACAAATTAAAATTAGCGCAGGAATGAATATTACATTAAAAATCATCGAAACGGCTGCCCGAATATTGAAAATTACACATCGGTATGATATAATATTTATTGACATTATATTTTAAATCTATTTTTGAGGAGAAAAAGAATGAATATAAGTACAAAAAAGAAAAAACAACTATGCTTTTTGGCTGTATTGCTTGTGGCTGTGCTGTTTTTGGGCGGGTGCAGCTTAAAGGATATGACAAAAGCGGATGACATCATAATTTTATATACCAATGATGTGAATTGCGCCGTGGATGGCAACATCGGCTACGCCGGACTTGCGGCATATAAGCACCGCTGCGAGGAAAGTACACCTTATGTAACTCTGGTAGACTGCGGGGATGCCCTGCAGGGAGATGTAATGGGAACGGTTTCCAAGGGAGAATATCCGGCAGAGCTTATGAACCGTGCGGGATATGACTTCGCGATACTTGGAAATCATGAGTTTGAATATGGTATGGAGCAGCTCGACAGGCTTATGGAAATAAGCGGCGCCCAATATCTTGGCTGTAATATCCGCTACGCAGGGAAGGATGACGCAGCTTTTCTTTCACGGCTTTTGCCTTATAAGATCGTATCCTACGGCAGTGTGAAGGTTGGCTTTATAGGTGTTTCAACGCCGGAGAGCATCGCAAAATCCGTTCCCGCATACTTTTGCGACGAGAACGGCAACTATGTATACGATTTCTGCGGAGGAAACGGAGAGGAATTGTACGGATGCGTGCAGGAGAACGTGGATGCCTGTTTGAAGGAAGGCGCGGACTATGTTCTGGTCCTTGCCCATCTTGGAACGGATGAGTCATCCTCGCCGTTTACATCAAGTGAGCTGATTGCAAACACAAGGGGGATCGACGCTGTGCTGGACGCTCATTCCCAAAGCGAAATTCCTTGTGATATTGTTAAAAATGCAGATGGAGAGAATGTGCTCTTGTCCTCCACGGGCACCGAGCTTTGCAATATCGGCTCTCTTATCATTACCGCTAATGGTAATATCCGGACAGGGCTGATCGGGGCGTATCCGGATAAGGACAGCGAAATGTCAGACTGCATAGAAGGCATGGAAGAAAAGTTTGAAGCCGAGTTGACGAAAAATATCGCCACATCGGAGGTAGCGCTTACAACCGTTTCAGATTCCGGCATGCGTCTTATACGGAACAGGGAAACCAATCTGGGGGATTTCTGCGCGGACGCATATAGGGCTGTGTCGGGTGCGGATATCGCGCTTGTTAACGGCGGCGGCATACGGGCGGATATTTCCGCGGGAGAAATAACCTATGGGGATATCCTGAACGTGCATCCCTACGGAAATTCCCTGTGCGTGGCAAAGGCCACGGGACAGGAAATACTGGATGCTCTGGAGATGGCGAGCCGTTCCTGCCTGCCAAGTCCGAACGACGGGGAAAATGCAGTAGGTGAAAACGGAGGCTTTTTGCAGGTATCGGGGCTTAAATACAGCATAGACACCTCTGTGGAATCCACGGTGGAGACGGATGAACAGGGCAATTTCATCTCCTGCGGGGACAAGCGGAGAGTAAAGGATGTCATGGTCCTTGGGAAGGATGGCAGCTATACGGAGCTTGCGCCGGATAAGGTATATACTGTAGCGTCCCACAACTACCTTATCAAGGAAGGCGGAGACGGACTTAATATGTTCATGGATAATGAACTGACGGTTGATGAAGGAATGCTCGATTATGAGATACTTATGACCTATCTCACTGATGGACTCAACGGAACCGTGGGAGATGAGTACGCTCTGCCGCAGGAACGAATAGTAATCAAATAATGACGATTTGCTTTTATAAGCAAATGTATCTTTTGCATTGCATCACCGACTCGGAGGAGCAGGGCATTTCAGTAAAATACGAGGAGAGACCGAGTAATGGACAATAATACAGTCGGACTGCTTGACCGTATAAAGGAAATAAACCACCATTATTTCAATGTGAGCAACGATTTCAATATATTTAAAATATTGACGCTTGAACATAGAGAAACCTATTTTTGCAAATTCATTGGCTCGCTTTTGGACCCCGCAGGCTTACACGAGGCAGGGAGCCTGCCGTTGGAATTGTTTTTTAAATATGTTCTTGGTGTGGATAAATTCAGTCCAAGCCTATCCCGAGTTGAGCTTGAGGAACTGACTCAAAATGGCAGGCGGGTCGATATGGTGATATATAACGGCTCCGATGTGTATCCTATTGAAGTAAAAATAAGCGCAAGGGACGGCAAACTTCAGCTTTCGGATTATTACGACAACTATTTTAAAAATAAAGAGGGCAAAATATATTACCTCACTCCTACGGGACGCAAGCCGTCCAAATCCAGTATAGGCGATATGGATATATCTTCTGTCCGCTGTATTTCCTTCGGCGATCTCTGCCGTTGGCTTGATGCGCTGTGCGAATATGAAAATTTTGCGCATAAGGATATATGCAGACAATTCAGTCTTTTTGCCAATGATATAAAGGAGCGATACAAAATGCCCGCCGAAGTGCTGAATAAAATATTTGATAAAAACGATATAGAAAATATAGCCGCAGCTATAGCCATAATAGGGGAAAAAGACAATATTCTGAAAAAGATAGAGGATGATTTTTTACATAAGCTAAAGAAAATCATTGAAAGCATAGAATATACATATGATAATAAAAAGTTTAGATATATATGCGATTATGCAAGCGATTTGTCCGAGGATAAGTTTCGCCGTCTGAAAATTAACAAGGCTGATAACGATAGAGAAGGGGACTTATGCTATGTATGCATAGACGAAAATCTGTATATGGCTCTGGGAAGCCTTGCCGAAAAAAATACGGGCTGGGTAGGATCGGAATGGGCGTATGTGCTTGTTGACGGACAGCGCTTCAATTTTAAATATCCCGGATATAATGCAGTCAAATTTGTCTATGGCAAAGATAACGATTTTGACGATAAAATGAAAAAAGCGATAGAAAATCTCCTGAATAATATATCATATTCGGAAAACTGCGGTGAAAGCGATATGGTTTGATTTTTAAAGAGGATAGCCCGCCTTGGAGCTATCCTTTTTTACTGTTTCACTGCCTGCAGGAGCATATCGGCATTTTCTGTTTTCTGCCCTTTGGGCATTATAAGCTCATCGGCGCAGCTTTTGTATAAATTGCGCTTATTTGTCAATTCCGTGTTCTTGGGGATAGTTATATTTCCTTTTGGCTTACAGTGTAAAAATGCCGAGCAGTCTATATATTTCACGCTGTTCGGAAGTTCAATATTTTTCAGCTTATTGCAAAAACCGAAGGAGTAAGCTTCTACATTCGTTATGTTTTTTCCGAAGGCGACATGTTCAAGCCTGCCGCATTGATAAAAACAGCCAAAGGGTATAGTTGATATATTGTCATTTAAAACAATGCTCTTAAGCCTGCCGCAATAAGCAAACGCAAGATTTCCTATACCTTTGAGGCTTTTCGGCAGTTCTATGGATCTAAGATTTTTACATTCTCTGAAGGCGCCTTCCGCGATATATTCAAATTTACCTTCGCCGATGACAATGTTTTCAATATTTCGATTGCCGTAAAAGGCGTTTTGACATACACTGTAAGTATTCTCGGGCAAATTAAAATGTGTGTCGCTCTTATTTATGGGATATTTCACAAGCTCAACAAGATTTTTGGCAAACACGCGCGAGAAAATTGCCCCATTCCAACTAAAATAATATTTGTTTTCGGGGTCTACTGTGAATTTTTCTATATTATAATAATGAGGCGGAAAGGCGTATGGAGATATATATTTTACATCCTTTGATATATATATTTCCTTGGCGTCAATACTGTCGTTGCTTCCCGCGCAAAATGCAAGCTCGTCCGTCTCTGTTTCGTCGTATACCGTTGCATCTTTTAAATATGTGTCCGCAAAGGCATAGCTGTCTATTTTCTTTACGCTTTTGGGTATAAAAAGATTGTCAAACGGTTTACAGCCCATGAAGGCTCCCTTCATGATATGTGAAAGCCCGTCGGGCAGTACCGCTTCTTTAAGATTTGAACAGTCGGAAAAAGCATATTTGCCTATTTTCTTTACTCCCTTAGGTATTGTTATTCTTTCTATTCTGCAATAGGAGAAAGCTCCGGTGGGTATCTCTTTCAGTCCCTTGGCTATGACGATGCTTTTTGCGCGGCTGAGTCCAAAAGCGTGCCTGCCTATTCTTTCCATATTTTCGGGCAGTTCAACGCTGTCCAAATCACAGCAATAAAAGGCATAGTTCCCTATTATTTTCAGCTTATTTCCCAAAGCTACATGCTTTAGATTATGACATTCATAAAAACAATACGCAGGTATAACTTTCACATTTTTTAATTCTATGCTTTTAAGCTTAAAACAAAATTGAAATGCCGATTTTCCCAGTACGACCACGCTTTCGGGCATACTTATCTCATAAAAACGAGCAAACATAAATGCGTTTTCGGATATATTTGTTACGCCGTCGGGAATAACAAAATGTGTATCCCTTTTGCCCATAGGATATTGTATCAATTCGGTTTTATTCTTGTTGTAGAGTGTTCCGTTCTCACAGCAATAGTATTTATTTTGGGGAGAAACGGAAAATTCCGTAATTTCATTGCAAAATATATGCTCAACACAGTTTTGTCCGTCGCAAAAGGCATCCGCCGAAATATGCTCTACCGTCTCAGGGATATGTATTTTTTTGATTTCGAAAGGCTTTTGCCACGATTCTTCGTCTGTAAAGTATTCATAACTATACACAAACGCTTTGCTTCCTATTGCTTTCACCTTTTTGCCGTCTATTTCTTTAGGTATAACTATATTTTCCTCGGGCAGTATGCATTTTGTTATTTCAATGCCGTCCTTGTAAGGCTTATAACCGAACTGCTTTTTGCGATCAAGATCTTTCATATCCTGCGACCTCCTTTTGCTTATAATACCATAGCCTATGTCCGCAAAAACTCCCATTCCTTTGAGGCGTTTTTAATTTATATTTATAAGAAAGCAAAAAATTCTTTATAACAAAAAAATACCGACAGAATTACGCCTCTGCCGGTATTTTTTATCCATATTTTAATTTTAGAACACAAAATTGTCCTGTGTTTTCATGGCGTTTTCAAATTCCTCAAATTCGGCATATTTAAGCGAAACGCCCGCTCTGTTGGCGAATGTGATAAGCGAGCATACCGCCTGCTCGTAATTTTCTCCCGTTTCATAGTCATAGTTGAAGCTTATCATAAATTCGGACATCATTCGGCGGTTTTCCTGCTTTATGTTCTGCATATATGCATTAAGCTTATTGTGATATTCCTTCATAAGCATGGTGTTTTCGTCTAAAATAGCTGCAATTCGCTTGTATTCCTCGGCGTTAAGCTTGGCATTTTTTATTATAGAGTGCGCCGCCGTTATTCCTATGCCTGCAACGGAATAGATCGCCATGGGCAGAAACAGCCCCGAAGCCGTGGTGGGAAGAACGGCATTTATAGCCTTAGTAAAGTACACCGTAGCCGTGGATTTTACAACGGTATTTACAAGCTCATCACATAGCTGATCGGAGTCTATTTCACCCTTTGCGTAGTTATATATGGCAACTCCGAAGTCAATAGCGCCTCCCGCAATAATAGTAGCGGACATTCCGTCCGATATGACGGGGACCTTATTTTTCTTGCCGAAAAAATTGATAATGGACGCAAGTCCCATTGTTCCGCCTGTTCTTGCGCCTCCCTTTACTGCGCTTGCCCCTATATCCGCAAGCGCCTCGCTAAGTTCTTTTTTGTCGGAAAGAACATTAAAAAAATTTTCTGCTCCGGACACAATGGCAGAGGTAAAACCTCCCATTACAGCTCCCGTTGCAGCCTGCTTTGTAAACTGCTTCGAAAGCTGTTGAAATTCCATATTTCTTATATATTTATCGGGGTTGTCGTTTACAGCCTTAAGCTCGCTTATAGATGTTCCTCCCGAGCTTATGCCGTCGCCCTTAAGCTCGTCGGTAAGATTTTCATACACATCCTTGTAGTTTTGTGCGTATATACCTCCCGAATCCGCCCTTGAGCCCGCAAGCTTCCTTGCTTCGTCCAGCATGGAGCCATCGGCATTGTAGTTTTTTTCTTTTACAATGAGCCTTTGCATATCGTCATATATTTTGTTGTCGCTCTTGCCCAGACCCGCCTGATATGCCACGCTTTTGGAAGCGCTTTCGGACGCTTTCGCCTGCACCTTTTCTATTACTCTTCCGTTTTTTATGATCTCGATATCGGCAGCGTCGTGTGGTCTGCCGACTGCGGCTGTAACAACGGCTCTTGTGTCTGCGCCTGCGTTTGCGGCGTTTCTGTTATACTTCACGGCTTCAATGTATTCAAAAAGATTGCCTTTTTTCTGTGCAAAGTCAGCTCCGTTCAGAGCGACATTTTTTGCGCCTGCCAATCCCTTTATAACTTCGTCGGTACCCTCTTGAACATTCTTTGTCATCTCGTTTGCAAGCAGAGCGGCATATTGATTTTTTATATCCTGTTCAATTTTTTTGTGTTCTTCCGATGTCATACCTTCACCTCGGTCTTTAAATAGCTATATGATAAATATAACGAGCCATAATAATCACCAATATATAGTAAACTATACTATACAGTGCCGAATAAAACATAAACTGAAATATTTTCACAACAATATTAACAAAGCATCCCTTGTTGTGCAGCCAGTTGTTTATACGGCCTTCCTTATCTGTAAGCATTTCAAATACGAATACGAATTGCCACAGCGCCAGCACCAGCATAACAAAACATAATAATGGCGGCGCAGCGCTCAATTCGGGATCGGAGCCCGTGAATGATGCATAATATGTACCGTAACCCACAGCCAAAGTGAATATGTAGTAAAGAGAAGCAAATATTTTTTTGCCTGTGGAGCCCGAGCGGAAGCCCGCAGCTTCTTTGGCGGATATTCTGTCCAGTATGCCGAGAGGAAATCCTATAAGAATAAACACCTCAAATACATATTTTATATCACAATGTTTTATGTGATAAAGATAAATAATGTATCCTGCAAAAGCAATATAGCATATCATTGCTATAAATTTTTTAAGAGCGTTGTCTGATCTGAATCCCCATGCGTCCTTTTTATTATATCATTGCATTGTATACCCGCATAAGCCAGCATTAAAAACATAAGAACGGTGTAAAGCTTCTTTTCGGGACTGACCGTATAAACATTTCTCAATACAAAGAATGAAAATATCAAGTATGCGATCCCCGCTATGGTTACGAGCGGATTACTGTTATTTTCTTCGGCAGCCTTTTTGTTAACGGCAGCCTTGTTATTGCTTTTAGCCTTGTTTTCAGCCTTAGCCTTGTTTTCAGCCTTAGCCTTGTTTTTCTCGGCAATTTTTTTGGACTTTTCAATTTCCTTTTGTATTCTCTCTTTTGCGGACTGACCTCTCGAATCCAGAACTGTATCAAGGCAATATTTTTTCTCGATTCCCTCTGTGTTATCATCGGCAATGAGCATAGCCGCTATTTCGGGCTTAAGCTCATTATGTTCGTCTGTAAATCCATCTTCGCTGTTCCATGCATCGTCATTTGTTATTCCCAGCTGTTTTGTGGCGGTAAAGCCGTTATGGGCAATAGAGTCCGCTCCCTCGCAGAGCTTTCCGTTTCCGTCCAGTATACCCTTTCTGAGAAATCCTACGAGCACCTGAGCCATAAGAACTGCTATATGCATTACCTTCTTGTCTTCTATGTCAAGCTTTTCATAATCCAGCTTTTGTTCTATTCCAAGTATATTCTTTATCTTCGGAATAAGTCCCGAGAACTGTTCTTCACGGGCTTTTTCCTGTATTTGGTGAAGCTTTCTGAGTATCGGCGCATATATAGAAGTATAATATGAAATAAAAGCACTGAAATCATCTGCTATTTCAGCTGAATTTGCCATAAAATCCGCTGCCGTATTTAATTGTTCCGCGGAATATTTTGCTTTTGAATAGGAGCTTGATGCCCTTGATAGGTTTTCCTCCGATTTAGAGGCTGCAATAACTCCTGCCACGGCGATAGCGGGACCTAAAGCTACGGCGCCAAGAGTAAGGACCAATTCTGTCGCGCTCATGGATTCCACTCGAGCGACTTCAAAATCCTTGGGA
>CANRNM010000004.1 GCA_947631975.1 uncultured Clostridia bacterium | reverse complement strand
CTGTGAGATAAAAAGTGAAAATACAGCCGTAGCCGATATGAGGGTCAAATTTATGGGGCTGCCGTTTAAAAAGGTGGAGCTTTGCTTTCTGCCCGAAAAAAGAGTGGATGTGATAGGCAGAACGGTGGGCATATGCGTGGATACAAAGGGCGTGCTCGTGCTGGGCACGGGCGGAGTAAGGACGGACAGCGGCGAGGCGTCTCCCTGCAGAGGCGTTGTGAAAAGCGGCGACATTATACTCGCCGTAAACGGAAGCGCCGTTGAAAACAAGGAGGAGCTTGCCGAGCTTGTTAAAAACGACGGCAATATCAATCTCAAGATACAGCGCAGCTCCAGACTTATGGATGTGAATGTAAAGGCGGTCAAGTCTCAGGATGACAATATGTACAGGCTGGGCTTGTGGGTGCGCGACAGCACGCAGGGCATAGGCACAATAACATTCTATGACAGCGAGGACAACCGCTTCGGCGCTCTGGGACACCCCATAAACGATGTGGACACGGGAAAGCTCATGGAAATATCGGGCGGAGACATACTATATGCCGAGGTGGAAAGGGCTGAAAAGGGCAAATCGGGCACTCCCGGCGCCCTCATAGGCAAAATAGACTTTGACAGGACTATAGGCAAGGTAGAAAGCAACCGCGAAAACGGCGTTTTCGGCTATATGTCGGGCGATATAAAGGGAGTCAATCTTCCCGTGGGCTACAGAAACGACATAAAGACGGGCGACGCTTATATATATGTAAACACCAAGGGAAGCGATGTTGAAAAATACAGCGTAAGGATAGAGCACATAAACAAGTATAATGTAAACGATACCAAAAACTTTGTGCTCAGCGTTACTGACAAAAGGCTTCTGGATATGACGGGAGGTATAGTGCAGGGAATGAGCGGCTGTCCCGTTGTGCAGAACGGAAAGCTGGTGGGAGCTGTTACGCATGTCTTTGTGAACGACCCCACAAAGGGCTATGGCATTTTTGCCGAAAATATGCTTGGAATGTAGCTTTTGCCGTATTTGGTACTCATTATTGATGCAGAATTTTGTGCAGGTGTTGAATTTTTTGGCTTTTTTTGTAAAAAACACTTGCAAAAATTCTGTTTGTATGATAAAATAAAATTACAAAAAATTACAATAAAGGAGGAGACAAAATGAAGGCAATACTTTCCGTAAAAGATACGAATGAAATATTCGGCATTGAAGAGGCCTTAAGACAAACAAATGAATTTGAAGACATTTCCGTCTGCAGCGACACCATTGTGGCGCTCTCGGAGATAAGCAAGGGAGCCTTCGACATTGCCGTTTTCGATCTGGAGCTTTTCAAGAAAAACATAATGGAGACCTTTTCGTGCATAAAGGACGTACATTCCGAAGCTCCCTTCGTGCGCATAATACTCCTTGTGAACGAGGATGACGACGTTATGGCTTCCGCGGCGGTGCGCTTCGGCATTGACTGCGTTATAACAAGACCTTATGACGAGGAGCAGTTTGTGAGCAAGGTGAAGGAGCTTTGCACGCTGAGGATCGAGGGGAATAAGAATTCAGATCCCAACAGGAACATATATCTGGAGAAGCTGGTGTCCTCAATTCTAAGCCATACGGGCATACTTCCCAATATCAAGGGATATAAATATCTCAAGGAAGCCATAATTACGGGCTATAATGACAGATCAGCGATCGAGAAGATAACAAAGACGCTCTATCCCCTTATTGCCGAAAGGAATAACGCTTCGCCCCAAAGAGTGGAGAGAGCAATGCGCCATGCCATTATCACGGCTTGGAACAAGTGCGGCGGCAACAACTTCTATTCCAGAATGGAAATAGAAACGGTCTACGGCGACAAAAAGCCGACCAACAGCGAGTACATATGCGCCGTAATAGAATATCTCGACAACAACATATATTGATATATTTTATATTGTATAAAAATCCGTTATTTGATAAAAACAATATCTTTAACGGATTTTTTTTGTTTTTTAAATCCTGTGTTCACAAACATTAAAATATGTTTTATTTCTTATCGTTTTATTAAAATAATATTGCATTTTTTGTATAATATGTTATAATATATATAGTAAGGTGAAGGAGTATGTGTATATGGATAAAAAGGCGCTCAAGGTTCTTGAATTCAATAAAATAACCGATATGCTTTCAGACCGCGCGGCTTCGGAGCTTGGCAGGAGCATAATATCGGAGCTTGCGCCTTCCACAGACATAGACACCATTCGCCGAGCCCAGAAGGAGACCTCGGAGGCTGTCTCCATGATACTCAAAAAGGGCGAGCCGTCCTTCGGCGGGCTCAGAAATATAGAGGGCTATATTAAAAGAGTGAATGTCAGCGGAGCGCTCAACGCGGGAGAGCTTCTCAATATATGCGATTTTTTGAGAGCCTCAAGACGCTTAAAGGACTATGGCAGGACAGAGGGCAAAAACGACAGCTTTCCTCTGCTGGAGCCCTGTTTTGACGGCTTGGAGCCCATAATCGAGCTTGAAAGGGACATAGAAAGAAGCATACTCTCTCCAAACGAGATAGCGGACGACGCCTCGAGAAAGCTAAGGGACATAAGGCGAAGCATAAGGATAGCCAACGACAGAATAAAGGAACAGCTCAATTCCGTCATACATTCCGCGGCATACAAAAATATGCTCCAGGAATCCGTCATAACCATAAGAAACGAGAGATACTGCGTGCCCGTAAAGCAGGAATACAAAAACGCCTTTGCGGGACTTATACACGATCAGTCCTCTACGGGTGCGACGGTGTTTATAGAGCCTATAGGCGTTGTTCAGCTCAACAACAAGATAAAGGAGCTCCATTCCGAGGAAAAGGCTGAAATAGAAAGGATACTTGCGCTTCTCTCGCTCAATGTGGCGGAGCACGCGGATACCCTGCTTTCAAATCAGAGCTTTCTTTCTCACCTTGATTTTGTGTTTGCAAAGGGCAGTCTTTCTGTATCCATGCAGGGCACGGAGCCTGTGTTCAATACCGACGGCGCCGTGAATATCAAGAAAGCAAGACATCCCCTTCTGGACAGCAGGACCGTAGTGCCTACGGATATATATATAGGCAAGAAATTCAACACACTTCTTATAACAGGTCCAAATACAGGCGGAAAAACCGTCAGCTTAAAGACACTCGGTCTTTTTACGCTTATGGGTCAGTCGGGGCTTCATATCCCCGCCTTTGACAACTCACAGCTGGCGGTCTTTGACAATGTATTTGCCGATATAGGGGATGAACAGAGCATTGAGCAGAGCCTCAGCACTTTTTCGTCCCACATGACTAACATAGTCAGAATACTCAATGAGGTTACACCCTCCTCATTGGTGCTGCTGGATGAGCTGGGCGCGGGCACAGACCCCACGGAGGGCGCGGCGCTTGCCGCGGCAATAATAAAACGGCTGCACGCTATGGGTGTGAGAACGGCAGTTACAACACATTACAGCGAGCTTAAGGTGTTTGCGCTTTCCACCGACGGCGTTGAAAACGCCGCGTGCGAATTCGATGTGGAGACCTTAAGACCAACCTACAGACTGCTTATTGGAGTACCCGGCAAAAGCAATGCCTTTGCCATTTCCAAAAGGCTCGGACTTCCCGACTATGTTATAGACGAGGCGAAGGAGGTATTGAGCCGCGAAGACCTGCGCTTCGAGGATGTCATAACCGACCTCGAAATAAGCCGTAAGTCGCTTCTTATAGAGCAGGAAAGGGCGGAGGAATACAGAAAGGAGGCTCAACAGCTCAAAAATGAAGCACAACAGCAAAGGAGCAGGCTTGAGCTTCAGCGTGAAAAAATACTGAGAGCTGCCAACGAAAAGGCGAGGGAAATAGTTTCACAAGCCAAGGACGAGGCGGACTCTATCCTAAAACAGATGAGAAAGCTCTATCAGGAGGGCATAAATACCCATGAGCTGGAGGAGCTCCGCTCATCTCTTAAGGATAAGCTTGAAAAAGCTGACAAAAGCCTTGCCGTCAAAGCGGACCATAAGGTCCCGGACAAGCTGGTTAAGGGTGATAAGGTCCACATTCACTCCTTAAACCGCACAGGTATAGTGTCTGCGCCGCCCAATAAAAACGGCGATGTTACCGTAAAGGCGGGCATAATGACAATAAGTGTAAATATCAAGGATCTGTCCTTGGATGACAGCGAGGACAGGACGGCGGAACACAAAAAATATGCTTCGGGCATTGCAAGGGCAAAGAAGAGTTCAATATCCTCGGAGGTGGACTTGAGAGGAATGTTGACCTTGGAAGCCATTGACAAGCTGGATAAATACATTGACGACGCTTATCTTGCGGGCGTAAGCCCCGTTACCATTATACATGGCAAGGGTACGGGCGCCTTAAGACAGGCGGTGCATGATTATCTAAGGCGCAGTCCCGGAGTAAAGAGCTATCGCTTGGGTCAGTTCGGCGAGGGCGATGCGGGCGTAACTATTGCAGAATTAAAGTAAGAGGAGAAAACAAATGGATAGCAACAATACTAAATTAAGAGTTCTTGTAGTTGATGATGATGTGCATATTGCAGAGCTCATATCTCTGTATATGGAAAAGGAGGGCTACGAAACCTACGAGGTGCATAACGGCGATGAGGTAATGGATGCTTACAAGAAATTTGATCCGCATCTGGTGCTTCTGGACATTATGCTTCCGGGTATCGACGGCTATCAGGTATGCAGAAAAATAAGACAGGTGAGCAATGTTCCCATTATTATGCTCACAGCAAAGGGAGAGACCTTTGACAAGGTGCTCGGTCTTGAAATGGGCGCGGACGACTATATTGTAAAGCCCTTTGACTCAAAGGAGCTTGTGGCAAGAGTGAAGGCTGTTTTGAGGCGCTACGACACCAAGAAGGAAAATGAAGTCAAGAAGATAGTGTACCCCAATCTCATCATCAACCAGGGTACCTATCTCGTTACATATCACGGCAAGGATCTTTCGCTCCCGCCCAAGGAGTTTGAGCTTTTAAGCTTCCTTGCCCAGCACCCCAATCAGGTGTTCACAAGAGAAAAGCTTCTCGACAAGATATGGGGCTATGAATTTGTGGGCGATACCAGAACGGTGGATGTACATATCAAGAGAATAAGAGAAAAGCTCAATCTCGACGACCCCTGGAGCATTATGACCGTCTGGAGCGTAGGCTATAAATTTAATGTTAAAAATTGAAAAAAACACTTGCAATAACAAAAGAACTGTGATATAGTAAAAAAGATGTCAGAGTTTTTACTAGGAGGTGTTATGATGAGTCCCGTATTTATAATTTTATGCGTTTTAATTGCCATTGCCAGCTTTGCTCTTATCGCTCTCATTCTTTTGCAGAAGAAGCAGGCTGCAGGCTTTACATCAATGGGTGGAGGTATGATGACTTCTGGTCAGACCTATTGGGATAAGAATAAGAAAAATTCCATAGAAGGCAAGCTTGAGTTCTACACCAAGGTCGTTGCCGCAATATATGCTATTCTTATTCTTGTAAGCAACTTTGTGGCATAAAAATATTTAAAATGAGAGAGAGTTTTAAAACTCTCTCTTTTTTTGGCAAAATAAAACACTCTCCCAATACAAAAACTATTTAAAAAAAGAAAGGACAAAAGGCTATGAATGAGGACGGCTTTAATATATATGACGACAGAAAGAAAAAGGTCTTTGGATTTATATGCGACGAGGACTATAAGCCCATGCGCCTTAAGGATATAGCGCTTATTATGCAGGTGCCTCGGGAGGAGATGTATATTCTCTCGGATATAGTGTCGGAGCTTGAAAAAGAGGGCAAGATCGTGCTCACCAAAAAGGGAAAGATAGCTTCTGCCGAGAGCCTTGACCAATATGCGGGCGAGTTCAGAGGCACGGGCAGAGGCTTCGGCTTTGTGAGCGCCGAGGGCATGGCGGAGGATGTCTTTATACCCGCAAACGCCACAAACGGCGCCATGCACAGGGATAAGGTCATTTTCAGGATAGTCAGCAGAAACGGCAGACACGCCGAGGGCGAGATAATGAAGGTACTTTCTCACGGCGTAAGGCACATTGTCGGCACATATCAGAGAGTAAAGAGCTTTGGCTTTGTGGTGCCCGATGACAAAAAGTTCTGCGACGACATATATATACCCTCGGGCTGTTCCATGGGCGCCGTGGACGGACATAAGGTGCTTGTGAGCATAACTAAGCCTCCCGAAAAGAAAAACAACCCCGAAGGCAGGGTTACGGAGATATTGGGGCATATAAACGACCCGGGAGTGGACATACTCTCCATAATAATGCAGTACGACCTGCCATTGGAATTTTCGGAAAAGGTGATGCAGTACACACAGCTTATACCCGAAAGCATATCTGCGGAGGATATGGCTGACAGAGAGGACTTCAGAAAGACGCCTATGGTTACGATAGACGGAGAGGATGCCAAGGATCTGGACGACGCCGTTTCCGTTGAAAGGCTTGAAAACGGCAATTACAGGCTGGGAGTGTATATAGCCGATGTGTCGCACTATGTGAAGGAACGCTCTCCTCTTGACAAGGAGGCGCACAAAAGGGGCACAAGCGTTTATCTTGTGGACAGAGTCATACCCATGCTCCCGCATAGGCTTTCAAACGGCATATGTTCACTAAATGCGGGCGAGGACAGGCTTTGCCTCTGCTGTATAATGGACATAGACGCTAAGGGCGATGTGATAGCGCACGACATAAAAAAGGCTGTCATAAATGTGGACAGGCGAATGAGCTACACTGTCGTTAACGACCTTCTCACAAATGAAGGCTCGGAGTATAAGGACGAATACGCCGAGCTTCTGCCCATGTTCAAGGATATGGAGGCATTGAGGAACATACTGCTCAATAAGAGAAAAAAGCGCGGAGCCATAGACTTTGAGAGCGAGGAAGCCAAAATAATACTGGACGATGAGGGCAAGCCCGTTGATATTGTCAAAAGAGAGAGCAATGTTGCGACAAGCATAATAGAGGAATTTATGATAGCGGCAAACGAGACCGTTGCGGAGCATTTCTATTGGCTTGAGATACCCTTTGTATACAGAACGCACGACACTCCCGACGAGGAAAAGTATGAAAAGCTAAGACTGCTCGTTTCGCCTCTCGGCTATGCGCTTAAGGGCAATTCAAAGCACCCAAAGAGCTATCAGCAGCTCTTGGAGCAGGCTAAGGGCACTCCCGAGGAAATGCTTATACACAGGCTTGCGCTCAGGAGCATGAAGCAGGCTAGGTATACGGCGGAGAGCGGCAGACACTTCGGCTTGGCTTCGGAGTACTACTGTCATTTTACATCGCCCATAAGGCGCTATCCGGATCTGCAGATACACAGGATAATAAGCGAATATCTGGCGGGAACGCTTGACGAAAGCCGTATGGAGCATTACAAAAAGATACTTCCCGATACGGCGGCGCTCTGCTCCGCAAACGAAAGACGCGCAGAGGAAGCCGAGAGAGATACCGATAAATACAAAATTGCCGAATTTATGCAGCATAAGGTCGGCGAGGAGTTTGAAGGCTTTGTTTCGGGCATAACGGCATGGGGCATATATGTGGAGCTCCCCAACACCGTAGAGGGCATGATATCTCTTAGGGATACGGAGGACACATTCACGCTAGACGAGGAAAAAATGTGCTGTACATTTGAGCATACGGGCAGGAGCTATACAATAGGCGACAGCGTTAAGGTAAAGCTAGTAAATGTCAGCTTGGAAAGCAGGACGATAGACTTCGAGTTCGCGGAGTAAGTATTTATTGAAATTATATTTCATTTGAGTTATAATGAAATAAAGCAGTATATAAAACATAGGTGGATGAAATGATAAGCATAGAAAGCTTGATAAAAATATTCGGTGATGACACCGTGATAATGACAAAGCACAGTAAAAACAGGTGCTTTGAAAGAAATATATTTTTTGATGATATAAAAAATGCCGTAATGGATGGTGAAATTATAGAACAATATGAAGATGATATGCCGTTTCCAAGCTGCTTGATTCTTGGCAGGTCGTCGCTTGGCAAACCTATACATGTAGTGCTTAGTACAGACGGTAATTATATTTATATTATAACCGCTTATTATCCGGATGAATTAAAATGGCGTGATGATTATAAAGTCAGAAGGAGGAACAACAATGAAATGCTTTAAGTGTGCTTCCGAAATGGAGCAGAGTTTTACAACTGATGTTACAGACCTTGGCAGTTGTCTTGTTATTGTGCGCAATGTTCCTTGCTTTAAATGTACGGAGTGCAGCGAGGTGTTTTATACGGGCGCAGTAATAAAGCAGCTGGAAAAAATTGTTGAGTCTGCAAAAAATATGTCCACGGAAATCGCCGTTATTGATTTTAACAGGCAGGCGGCATAATGTTGAAATAGGGTGTAAGGTCAGTGGCTTTACACCTTTATTTTTGTATAAATTTTTAGGCATGATAAAATTTTTTGTTGCAAATAATTGAAAAGGGTGCTAAAATCTTTTGTATAAAGCCATATAAAAAAGGCAGGGGGTATTTTTATGCTGGCAAAGATAAATTCGGGAGCATTATCGGGAATAGACGGCTACGGCGTATCTGTAGAGGTGGACATTTGTCAAGGTCTGCCTTCTTTTGATATTGTGGGACTTCCCGACAACGCCGTAAAGGAAGCCAAGGAAAGAGTGCGCACTGCCTTAAGAAATTCGGGCTTTGAATTTCCCGTGAAGAAGATAACGGTCAATCTTGCCCCTGCCAACACCAAAAAGGAAGGTCCCGCCTTCGATCTGCCCATTGCCGCAGGCATACTTGCGTGCATAGGCGCCATAAAGGAGGAGAGCCTTTCGGACAGCATAGTTCTGGGCGAGCTTTCACTTGACGGCGGTATACGCCCCGTTGACGGAGTGCTCCCCATGATATATTCCGCTCTTGAAAGAGGCATAAAAAGGTGCTTTGTTCCCTATGAAAACGGCAACGAGGCGGCTCTTGTGAAGGGCATGGAGGTCATAGCCCTCCGTTCTGTGGACGAATTTGCGGAGATATTGAACGGCGAAAGAGAGGCTAAGCCCGTTATGCTGGATGTGGACGCGCTCTTTGCCGATTCTCACAACTGCGACTATGACTTTGCGGATGTCAAGGGACAGGAAAATGTCAAAAGGGCGCTTGAAATAGCCGCCGCGGGTATGCATAATGTGCTTATGTCGGGACCTCCGGGTTCCGGCAAAACGATGATGGCAAAAAGACTGCCTTCCATACTGCCCGACCTTACATTTGAGGAAAGTATAGAGATAACAAAGATATATTCCGTTTCGGGGCTCATAAGGAACAAAAGCGCTCTTATAACAAGGCGTCCCTTCCGCGCGCCTCATCACACAATATCGGGCGCGGCTATGGTGGGCGGCGGCAGAGTGCCCAAGCCCGGAGAGGTGAGCCTTGCGCACAACGCCGTGCTTTTTCTGGACGAGCTTCCGGAGTTCCACAGGGATGTTCTGGAGGAGCTCAGGCAGCCCTTGGAGGACGGAGTTGTAAACATAGTCAGGGTAAACGGCAATGTGTCCTACCCTGCGGATTTTATGCTTGTGGCAAGCATGAATCCCTGCCCCTGCGGTTATTACGGCTATTCGGACAAGTGTACCTGCACGCCCAACAAAATAAGCCGTTATATGAATAAAATAAGCGGGCCTCTTCTGGACAGGATAGATATACAGGTGGAGGCGGGTCCCGTGGACTATAAGTCGCTTTCAAAGGACAGACGGGGCGAGAGCTCCGCGGATATAAAAAAGAGAGTTGCAAGGGCGCATGAAATTCAGAGGCAAAGGTATAAAAATGAAAATATAATTTTCAATTCTCAGCTTACGCCCGCCGCCATAGAAAAATACTGTCCCCTAGGAGATATAGAAAAGACGGTTTTGAAAAATGCCTTCGATACGCTCAATTTAAGCGCAAGAGCATATCACAAGCTCCTAAAGCTGGCAAGGACGATCGCAGATCTGGACGGCAGTAGGGATATACTTGTCAACCATATTGCGGAGGCAATACAGCTTAGAAATCTGGACAGAACGCTTTTGCACTAGGCTTACATATGTTTTGAATTCATACGGGGTGTATTATGGCAGACTACAGCGAGAAAAACTATATAATGTGGCTTAGCTCCGTAATGGGTATTCCCGTGGATGTAAGGCGCGCGCTGATAGAGCATTTCGGCAGCGCGGAGGAAGTGTGGAGGGCAAAAGCCAAGGATATAGTAAATTCAAAAATTTTGAGTGAAAACAGAGCCGATATGCTTATTTACAGCAGAGGCGCATACAATATGGACGGGGAGCTTGATAAGCTCTATAGGCTGGGCGCGGATTTCATAGTCCCCGGCGACAGCGTTTATCCCGTTCAGCTCACGGCTATGCACGAGGCGCCCCTCGGGCTTTATATGCTCGGGAATATGCCGACCGACACAATGCCCATGGTAAGCATAGTGGGCTCAAGGCGCGTCAGCGACTACGGCGCTATGGTGTGCAGCAAGATAGCGGGCGAGCTTGCGCGCTACGGCATCACGGTGGTAAGCGGTATGGCTATGGGCATAGACGCTCTTGCGCACAAGGGCGCTATGGACGCGGGCGGTAAGACAATAGCCGTTCTGGGCACGGGCATAGATGTGTGCTATCCGTCCGTGAACAGAAATCTTTACAACGAGATAAAGGCTATGGGCTGTCTTATGAGCGAGTTTCCGTTCGGCACGGCTCCCAATAAATTTAATTTTCCGTATAGGAACAGGATAATAGCGGGGCTTTCGAGAGTTACTGTCGTTGTGGAGGCAGCGGAAAAGAGCGGTTCTCTCATAACTGCCGAAAGCGCCATTGAAAACAGCAGGACAGTCATGGCTGTGCCGGGAAATATAACAAGCGCGCTGAGCAAAGGCTGCAACGAGCTCATCAAAAACGGCTGCGCGCCCGTAACCTGCGCGGAGGATATTCTGGAGGCTTTGGACATAAAGCTAAATAAAAAAGAATTAAAAAATTCAGAAAAAATATTAATTCCTCTTGCAGAAGACGAAAAAATGTTATATGATTGTATAGGCTACGAGCCCATAACGGTCGACGAAATCATATCGCGGTCGGATATGGACGCTAAGGCAGCCATGTGTCTTTTGACTATGCTGGAGCTTAAGGGCTGCATACGCAGACTTTCGGGTCAGAAGGTAGTCAGAAGTCTTTGATATTTGAATTTCGGAGAGTTATAAAGGGGCAAATCGGGAGGATATAATGAGTACAAAAAAAACAGAAACGGCAAAAAAGGAAAGCAAGTCTTCTTCAAAAAAGAAGTACCTTGTCATTGTGGAGTCGCCTGCAAAGGCAAAGACGCTCAAAAAATTTCTTGGCTCAAACTATAAGATAGAGGCGTCCGTGGGACATATACGCGACCTTCCCAAGAGCGAGCTGGGAATAGACATAGACAATGACTTTGAGCCCAAATATATTACCATAAGAGGCAAGGGCGAGCTTCTTGCAAAGCTTAGGAAAGAGGTAAAGACGGCGGATAAGGTCTATCTTGCCACAGACCCCGACCGCGAGGGAGAAGCCATAAGCTGGCATCTTCTCTTTGCGCTTAGGCTTGACCCTGCCAAGACATATAGGATAACATTCAACGAGATAACAAAGAACGCTGTCAAGAAGTCCATAAAGGAAGCAAGAGATATAGATATGGATCTTGTGAACGCGCAGCAGGCAAGGCGTACTCTTGACAGGATAGTGGGCTATAAGATAAGCCCCCTTCTCTGGAAAAAGGTCAAGAAGGGCTTAAGCGCGGGCAGAGTTCAGTCCATTGCGCTTAGGCTCATCTGCGACAGAGATGAAGAGATAGAAAACTTTATTCCCAAGGAGTACTGGACAATAGACGCCGAGCTTAAAACACAGGCGGGCAAGGACTTCACCGCCAGATTTTACGGCGATGCAAAGGGCAGGCTTGAGCTTCCCGACAAGGGTGAAACGGATAAGGTGGTAAAGTGCGCGGATAAAAACGGTTTTACGGTAAAGTCGGTCAAAAATGGCTCCAGGACCAAAAACCCGCCCGCACCCTTTACAACGAGCACCATGCAGCAGGAGGCTTCAAAGCTTCTCAACTTCGGCTCGCTGAAGACAATGAGCACCGCCCAGCAGCTCTACGAGGGCATAGACATAAAGGGCGAGGGCACGGTCGGTCTTGTTTCTTACATCAGAACGGACTCCGTAAGAATTGCCGACGAGGCATACGAGGAGGCTGTAAAATATATAGCCGAAGCCTTCGGCGGCGACTATGTGAAGGAAAGAAGACAGCATAAGACGGACGCAAGAGCGCAGGACGCTCACGAGGCAATTAGACCCACATCGGTCTACAGAACGCCCGACAGCATAAAGGAAAGCCTCACAAGAGACCAGTATAGGCTCTATAAACTCATTTGGGAGAGATTTACCGCAAGTCAGATGCCCGCGGCTCTCTATACCACGGTGAGCGCGGATATAAGCTCGGATAAATATATATTTAGGGCTACAGGCTCGTCGCTTAAGTTCGGCTACCTGAGAGTGTACAAAAAGAACGAAGAAAAGCAGGAGGAGGGCGCTATGCCCGAGCTGACGGAGGGCGAGAAGCTTTCCGTAAAGGCTGTAAAGCCCGACCGCCACTTCACACAGCCTCCCGCAAGATATTCCGAGTCCCTTCTTATAAAGACGCTTGAGGAAATAGGCGTGGGAAGACCCTCCACCTATGCTCCCACAATATCCGTGATACAGCAGAGGGACTATGTTACAAAGGAAAACAAGGTCTTTTATGCAACGGAGCTTGGAGAGATAGTAAACGAGATAATAAAAAACAACTTCGGCGATATCGTAAATACGGAGTTTACGGCTGATATGGAAACGGCTCTGGATATGGTGGAAGAGGGCAAAATGGAGTGGAAGGAAATTTTGAGGAATTTCTATCCCGTTTTCAAAAGGCTTCTCGACGAGGCGGAGAGCAAGGTCGAAAACGTAGAGATACCCGACGTTGTAACGGACGTCATATGTGAGGAATGTGGCAGAAACATGGTCATAAAATACGGACGCTACGGCAAATTCCTCGCCTGCCCGGGCTTCCCCGAGTGCAGGAACACAAAGCCTCTCTTTGAGGAGGCGGGGGTCAGCTGTCCTCTCTGCGGAGGCAAGGTAATTGTCAAAAAGACAAAGAAGGGCAGACGCTACTACGGCTGCGAAAACAATCCCGACTGCTCACTCATGCTCTGGAATAAGCCCACGGGCGAAAAATGTCCCGAGTGCGGTTCTCCCCTTGTGGAAAAAGGCACAAGGGCTGTCAGAATAACCTGCAGCAACGGCGAGTGCGGCTACACGAAGGAAAAGAAAGAGGCAAAATAAGGGGCTGAAGAAATGAAGGAATATACGGACAGAGTGAGGGTACTCTCGGAGGCTGTGGCGGAGAGCTCCTCCGCAACATTGTTTTCAATGGTTGAAAGGGAGCTTAACACACGCCTTACAGCCGTTATAGGCGGCAAAAAGATATACGGCGGAGAGCTTTATGCCTCCAGAATAAAAATAGAGGGTATCGTGCTCTGTTCGGAATATAATGTTCTTAGAGCCAACTATAACTATCTTGCGTTTGCTCTCAGAATAATAAATGAAAAAATAAAGCTCGAAAAGATGACCTCGCTCTACAAAAACATTGTGGATTCCGCTCTGAACGGACTCACATATAACGAGCTGGAGGGCGTCTACGGCGCGCTTTCAACGCTTGACGGAGCCTCGGGCATTGTGGTTACGAGCAGTGTTTCAAAGGACACGGGCATAGCGCGCTCCGCAGTCATGAACGGCTTAAGAAAGCTGGAATGTGCGGGGATACTGGAGATGCGTTCAAGAGGCGCGCTGGGAACAGCCATAAAGATACTGTACGGCGATATAATACCGGCATTACAGATGAAAAAGAGGAGATACTTATGAAAGAGATAAAGCTTTACCGCAGACGCTATATACCCGATGAGCTTGTGTATCTTAAGGACGATGAAATAATTTCCGCCGATGAGCACAGGGTCATAACGCGCTGGAGGGTCTTAAGACCCAGAAAGGACTTCAGCCACGGCGCCTCGTGTTACTTCATAGACGAGGGCATAAAGGTCAGCAAGTTCTTAAACGACAGGGATGAGCTTGTGTATTGGTACTGCGATGTAATAGATACCGATATATCGCCCGACAAAAAGACATATACCTTCAATGACCTTCTTATAGACGTTATAGTGTATGAAAACGGCTTTGTAAAGGTAATGGATCTTGACGAAATAGGGCAGGCGCTCGAAAAAAAGCTCATAGACGACAGCCTCATAATAAAGGCGGCAAAGAGAGCGGCTCATCTGCTCGATATAATATACAAGGGAAATTTTGAGGAATACATAAAATATATCAGAGAGGTTTGATATGGCGCTTAACAACGATGCCAACGGCGGACACAGGCAAAGAGTGAGGGAAAGATATATACAGGCGGGGAACTTTGACAATTTTCAGGACTACGAGGTGCTGGAAATGATGCTTTTCTATGTCTATCCCAGACGGGACACAAAGCCCATAGCAAAAAAGCTTATAATGATGTACGGCTCCTTGTCGGGCGTGCTCAATACCGAGCCCGAAAGACTTATGAAGGAGGCGGGGCTTACCGAAAATGTCGCCGTCTATCTTTCCATGTTCCCGCCCGTTATGCGCAAGCATGTGGACAGCTTCTACAGAAAGGGAACGGTCATAGACCATTTTCTGCCCGCTTACAATGCGCTTTCACAGCTTTTGCTGGCGCAGAAGTTTGAAAGCTTTTATCTTATGTCGCTGGATATAAACAAAAAGCTCATATCCATAGACAGGATGGGCGACGGAAACAGCACAAGCGTAAATATCACCTGCGACGAGGTATATAAAAAGGCTATACTGAACAACGCCTCTTATGTCATAATAGCGCATAATCACCCCGGCGGCACCAGCGAGCCGTCAAGGAGCGACATGAACCTGACAGAGGCGCTTAACGAGGGCTTTTCGGCTCTCGGCATAAGGCTTATGGACCATATCATAATATGCGGACGGCAGTATTTCAGCTTTGCCAAGGAGAGATACTGCGGTCTGACATACAAAAAATAAATATACATACATAAGAAAAGTTTTTTTCGGGAGGTATAAGTATGACAAAAAAGCTTTACAGAAACACGAACAACAAAATGATAGGCGGAGTTTGTTCGGGACTTGCCGATTATTTTTCGTTAGACCCGACGGTAGTGCGCCTTTTGTGGATCATACTTGCCGTATGCTCTATAAGCGGTCTTTTCTGGGTCTATATAATATGCTGGGTGATAATCCCCGCGGACGACAATATAATAGACAATTAATTCACTTTTTATAAACAAGGAGGAAACATAAAATGGAGAAAACGATGGAGAAAATCGTGGCGCTTGCCAAGGCGAGAGGCTTTGTTTACCCGGGCTCGGAGATATACGGAGGACTTGCCAATTCATGGGACTACGGTCCTCTGGGCGTAGAGCTTAAGAATAATGTCAAAAGGGCATGGTGGAAGAAGTTTATACAGGAAAGCCCCTATAATGTGGGCGTAGACTGCGCCATACTCATGAATCCCGAGGTATGGGTGGCTTCGGGTCATGTGGGAGGCTTCAACGACCCCCTCATGGACTGCAAGGAGTGCAAGGAGCGCTTCAGAGCCGACAACATAATAGAGGACTACAACAAGGCAAACGGCATAGAGGGCGGAGCAGACGGCTGGACAAACGAGCAGATGACCGAATATATCGAAAAGAACAATATTCCCTGTCCGAGCTGCGGAGCGCATAACTTCACCGACATAAGACAGTTCAACCTTATGTTCAAGACGCACGCGGGCGTTACGGAGGATGCAAAGAATGTGGTATATATGCGTCCCGAGACCGCTCAGGGCATATTCGTGAACTTCAAGAACGTACAGAGGACCTCCAGAAAGAAGATACCCTTCGGCATAGGTCAGATAGGCAAGTCCTTCAGAAACGAGATAACTCCCGGCAACTTCATTTTCAGAACAAGGGAGTTCGAGCAGATGGAGCTTGAATTTTTCTGCAAGCCCGGCACGGAGCTGGAGTGGTTCGGCTACTGGAAGGAATTTTGCACAAAGTGGCTTTTGAGCCTCAATATAGCAGAGAAGAACATAGTTTTGAGAGATCACGACCCCGCGGAGCTTGCGCATTACAGCAACGCCACAACGGATATAGAGTATATGTTCCCCTTCGGCAAGGGCGAGCTCTGGGGCATAGCTTCCAGAACGGACTTCGACCTCAAGGCTCACCAGGAGCATTCGGGCGAGGCTATGGATTACTTCGACCCCGTTACAAACGAAAAATATGTGCCTTACTGCATAGAGCCTTCGCTCGGCGCGGACAGAGTAACGCTTGCCTTCCTCTGCGAGGCATACGACGAGGAGGAGCTCGAGGGCGGAGATGTGAGAACGGTGCTCCGCTTCCATCCTGCGCTTGCACCATATAAGGCAGCAGTTCTTCCGCTCTCAAAGAAGCTCTCCGAAAAGGCGGGCGAGGTATACGCCATGCTTTCAAAGGACTTTGCCTGCGACTTTGACGATTCCCAGTCCATAGGCAAGAGATACAGACGACAGGACGAGATAGGCACGCCGTTTTGCATCACCTACGACTTCGACAGCGAAACTGACGGCTGCGTTACGGTCAGAGACAGGGACAGCATGGAGCAGGAGAGAGTTCCCGTGTCGGAGCTTAAGGCTTATTTGCTCGAAAAAATGGAATTTTAAAAATAAAAAATTTTGTACAATTTTCACAAGGGACAGGCGGAAACTAACGCCTGTCCCTTTTAAACGGGCTTTTAAATTGTTAAAATTTTGTTTATTTGCTGTGAACTGTAAAAAAAAGCTTGCAAAATATGCTGATTGTGCTATAATAGATAAATGATAATGTAAACTCTAGTCAAAAATCGGAGGAAACAGGAAATGGAAAAGAAATTTGTTTACTTATTCTCAGAGGGTAACGGAAAAATGAGAGAGCTTCTCGGCGGAAAGGGCGCTAACCTTGCCGAGATGACTAACCTTGGTATGCCCGTTCCGCAGGGCTTTACCATCACAACTGAGGCTTGTACTCAGTACTATGAGGACAATGAAACCATTAACGAGGAAATTCAGGCTCAGATAATGGAATACATCGGCAAGATGGAGGAGATCACGGGCAAGAAGTTCGGCGACCTTGAAAATCCTCTCCTTGTGTCTGTTCGTTCGGGCGCAAGAGCGTCTATGCCGGGTATGATGGATACTATCCTCAACCTTGGTCTTAACGACGAGGTAGTTGTTTCATTTGCAAAGAAGACGGGCAATCCCAGATTTGCTTATGACTCCTACAGAAGATTTATACAGATGTATTCGGACGTAGTTATGGAGGTCGGCAAGAAGTATTTTGAACAGCTCATCGACGATATGAAGGAAAAGAAGGGCGTTAAGCTCGACACAGAGCTCGACGCAGACGACCTTAAGGAGCTTGCGGAGCAGTTCAAGGCTGAATACAAGGCTAAGATCGGCACTGACTTCCCTTCGGATCCCAAGGAGCAGCTCATGGGCGCTATAAAGGCTGTATTCCGTTCATGGAATAACCCCAGAGCTATTTACTACAGAAGAATGAACGATATCCCCGGTTCATGGGGCACTGCCGTAAACGTACAGTCTATGGTATTCGGCAACATGGGCGATACATCCGGCACGGGCGTTGCATTCACAAGAAATCCCGCTACGGGCGAGAAGAAGCTCTACGGCGAGTTCCTTATGAACGCTCAGGGCGAGGACGTTGTTGCGGGCGTAAGAACACCCCAGACAATAGACCAGCTCAGAGATGTAATGCCGGAGGTCTACACTCAGTTTGTGGACATCTGTTCAAGACTTGAAAATCACTACAGAGATATGCAGGATATGGAGTTCACCATCGAGAACAAGAAGCTCTATATGCTCCAGACCAGAAACGGCAAGAGAACGGCAGGCGCCGCTTTAAAGATCGCCTGCGACCTTGTTGACGAGGGCATGATAACTCCCCAGGAGGCTGTCTGCATGATAGATCCCAAGCAGCTTGACGCTCTCCTTCATCCTCAGTTCGACGCAGAGGCTCTTAAGGCTGCAAAGCCCATAGCTTCAGCTCTTGCGGCATCTCCGGGCGCTGCCTGCGGCAGGATAGTGTTCACTGCAGATGATGCGGTTGCATGGGCTAAGACAGGCGAAAAGGTCGTTCTTGTAAGACTTGAGACCTCACCCGAGGATATAGAGGGTATGAATTACGCCCAGGGTATACTTACCGTAAGAGGCGGTATGACATCTCATGCAGCCGTTGTTGCAAGAGGTATGGGTACCTGCTGTGTATCCGGCTGCGGCGTTATAAAGATGGACGAGGAGAACAAGAAGTTCGAGCTTGCAGGCAAGACCTACACGGAGGGTGATTGGATTTCTCTTGACGGCTCAACGGGCAACATCTACGGCGAGGCTATAAAGACCGTTCCCGCTTCAATAGGCGGTGAGTTCGGCAGAATTATGGCTTGGGCAGACGAGTTCAGAGCGCTTCAGGTAAGGACCAATGCCGATACTCCCAGAGATGCCGCTCAGGCTGTAGAGTTCGGCGCAGAGGGTATCGGTCTTTGCAGAACGGAGCATATGTTCTTTGATCCCGACAGAATTTCTGCCATAAGAGAGATGATATGTTCCGATACCGTAGAGGAAAGAGAGATAGCTCTTTCAAAGCTTGAACCCATGCAGCAGGGCGATTTTGAGAAGCTCTACGAAACAATGGAGGGCAAGCACGTTAACATCAGATTCCTCGATCCTCCCTTACATGAGTTCGTTCCCACAGAGGAGGAGGACATCAAGCTCCTTGCCAAGACAAAGGGCAAGACTGTACAGGATATAAAGAACATCATAGCTTCTCTCCATGAGTTCAACCCCATGATGGGACACAGAGGCTGCCGTCTTGCGGTAACCTATCCCGAGATAGCTAAGATGCAGACTACAGCCGTTATAAAGGCTGCCATAAATGTATCCAAGAAGCACCCCGAATGGAACATCGTTCCCGAAATAATGATTCCTCTCGTAGGCGAGGTAAAAGAGCTTGCTTATGTAAAGGGCGTTGTTACACAGACTGCCGACGCTATAATAAAGGAGTCGGGCGTTGACCTTAAGTATAAGGTAGGTACAATGATAGAGATACCCAGAGCCGCTCTCACAGCCGATGAAATAGCTAAGGAGGCAGAGTTCTTCTCATTCGGTACAAATGACCTTACACAGATGACATTCGGCTTCTCAAGAGATGACGCGGGCAAGTTCCTCGATTCTTACTATGAGAAGAAGATATATGAGTCGGATCCCTTCGCAAGACTTGACCAGAACGGCGTAGGCAAGCTTGTTAAGATGGCTGCCGAGCTTGGCAAGGCTACAAGACCCGACATTATGCTCGGTATCTGCGGAGAGCATGGCGGCGATCCTTCATCTGTTGAGTTCTGCCATAGGGTAGGTCTCACATATGTAAGCTGCTCACCCTATAGAGTGCCCATCGCAAGACTTGCTGCAGCGCAGGCTCAGATCAAGTTCCCGAGATAATTCAGTAAATACATTTTTAAAGAGCTGTCTTTTTGGACAGCTCTTTTGTGTTGTAACATATATATTTTTTAGCCGGTGCGAGCTGCTAGTCTGCCCCGCAGGGGCAGGGAGCAAATAGCTCGCACTGTAATGATTCTTTTGTGCGGTATTAATTCCACTAACCTATGGGGCACAAAAGCCGTTAGGGGTGTGGGGCGACTCGGAACGCCCCACATTTTTTGCTTCTTTTTTAGAAAAAAAGAAGATAAATAATATGTAATTTATAAGAAAAAATGAATTATTTAATAGTCTGACGATTGTTCGTAAGGAAAAATTTAATATTGTAATTAATAATAATTATCCGTTGACGGCTATGTAAAAATATGTTATAATTTTTTTACAGAAAAATTTTTACTCAAAGGAGGACAAAACTATGAATTTAAAAGGCAGTAAAACAGAGGCTAATTTAATGGCTGCTTTCGCAGGCGAGTCTCAGGCAAGAAACAAGTATACATACTATGCAAGCAAGGCAAAGAAGGACGGCTACAATCAGATAGCCGCTATATTTGAGGAAACTGCAAACAACGAAAAGGAGCACGCTAAGATATGGTTCAAGCTCCTTCATGACGGCGGTATCCCCTCAACGGTTGAGAACTTAAAGGACGCCGCAGAGGGCGAAAACTACGAGTGGACGGATATGTACAAGACCTTCGCCGAGGAGGCAAAGGAAGAGGGCTTCACGGAGATAGCGGCGCTTTTTGAGGCTGTTGCGGCTATTGAGAAGGAGCACGAGGAAAGATATAGGAAGCTTTTGAAGAATATCGAGGACGGAATCGTATTCTCAAGAGACGGCGATATGATTTGGCAGTGCGCTAACTGCGGACATATAGTTGTGGGCAAGAAGGCGCCCGAGGTATGCCCCGTATGCGCTCATCCTCAGAGCTACTTCCAGATCAAGGCGGAAAATTATTGATATATGAATGTAAATAAAAGGGATGCGTTTTCGCATCCCTTTTAAAATTGCTTACTTATTAACTCTTCCAAGATATTCGCCTGTGGCGGTATCTACCTTTATTATCTCGCCTGCATTGATGAAAAGAGGCACCATAACGGTCGCGCCCGTTTCAACAACGGCGGGCTTTGTTGCGCCTGTAGCCGTATCGCCCTTGAAGCCCGGCTCCGTGTCGGTTATTTCAAGCTCCACTGCTATAGGAGGCTCTATACCGAATACCTTGCCCTGATAGCTGAGCACCTTTACAGCCTCGTTTTCCTTAACGAACTTGAGAGTGTCGCCTATTTCTGCTGCGGGGATAGGTATCTGGTCGTAGCTCTCAACATCCATGAAGTAGTAAAGCTCTCCGTCGTTGTAGAGATAAGACATATCCTTTCTGTCTATATGAGCCCTTGGCATCTTCTCGGTGGGTCTGAAGGTCTTTTCAACCACAGCTCCCGATACAAGATTCTTTAATTTAGTTCTTACAAAGGCAGCGCCTTTTCCCGGCTTAACATGCTGGAATTCTATTATCTGATAGATATTGCCTTCGTATTCCATAGTAACACCGTTTCTGAATTCACCGGCAGAAATCATAAAATTGTTCCTCCTTAAATATTTATAAACAAAACTATATATACTATCATACCTTATATTGGCGAAAAAAGCAATATTTTTTTTCAATAAAAAGCTAAATTTGGAAAAAACAGCTTTTCCGACCTTTATACCTTATCCTTGCCCGCAAGTTTTTCGCCCAGCTTAACTATATCTCCCGCGCCCATAGTTATGAGCATATCTCCCGAAACACAGTTTTCAATTACATATTTTTCGGCATTTTCAAAGCTGCCGCAGTACACGCCGTTTCCTCCGAGCTTGACTATCCTGTCAGCAAGGTCTCTGCTGTGAACAAGCCCCGTATCCTTTTCCCTTGAGGCGTATATATCCACTATAACGGCTGTGTCGGCCTGCGAGAGCACCCTTGCGAAGTCGTCCAGAAGCTCGTATGTTCTGGTGTAGGTGTGGGGCTGAAATACAATGCAGAGCTTTCCTATCTCGCCCGCCCTTGCGCTCTTTATTGTGGCGCCTATCTCCGTGGGGTGGTGGGCGTAGTCGTCTATTATCTTAACGCCGTTGAAGCTTCCCTTATATTGGAAACGCCTGTCCGTACCGTGATAATTGGCTATTCCTCTAGCTATAGCCTCCGTGTCTATGCCGTAGAGATAGGCAAGAGCAAAGGCGGCAAGAGAATTGTAAACATTGTGCTCGCCCGGAATGGAGAGCGTTATGCGCGTTATATCCTCGCCCCTGTGCATGACTGTGTATGAGCCGTGTCCCATTGAGTCATACTCCACATCCTTGGCGTACCAGTCGGCACTTTCGTCCCTGCCGTAGGTCTCGTAAGGGCACTTTATGCCGTCAATAACTTCGGCAAGCCTCGGTATCTCCTTGTTTATGACCAGCATACCGTCCTCGGGAAGCCTTTTGGCGAAGTTATTGAAGGAGCGGTAAATATTGTCCAGATTTTTGAAGTAGTCGACATGGTCAAGGTCTACGTTCAGTATAATGGCGGAGTGGGGATTGAACTTGAGGAAGCTGTCGCAGTATTCGCAGCTTTCAAGCACAAAATAGTCCTCTCTGCCCACCTTGTAGTTGCCCCCTATGCTCGGCAGCATACCGCCTATTGATACGGTGGGCTCCTTGCCTGCGGTAAGCATTATCTCCGTTACCATTGACGATGTGGTGGTTTTGCCGTGAGTTCCCGCTATGGAAATGGGACGCTTGTATTCAAGCATGAGCATGCCCACAAGCTCGGCTCTGTCTATAACGACTGCCTGCGATGCCCTTGCTGCCTCAAGCTCGGGGTTGTCCTCCCTTATTGCCGCCGTATACACCACAAGCTCTATGTCGTCCGTAATGTTTTCCGCCTTTTGCCCTATGCTGACCTTTATACCCATGTCCGCAAGGTTGTCCGTAACCCTCGTTCTTGTTCCGTCGGAACCGGATATTATCTTTCCTTTGCTAAGAAGTATCTCGGCAAGGCTCGACATGCTTATACCGCCTATGCCTATGAAGTGTACTCTCTTAAAATCCTTAAGCAACATAGCTCTATCCCCTTTTAATAAAATTTTGTTCATTCGTTTTTATTCGGATTCACCGATATATGCGCGGGCAAGCCTCAGCATATCGTCTATGGTGTATTGTCTGTTAATGGATTCAAGCGTATAGCCTATGCCGTCCTTGTACCACATGAGCTGCTGCATGGGAAGTATCTCTGTTGTGGAGTTGCCGTATCTCACGACTATTTTGCCCTCCTCCTCGGAGCGCTTTACATTCTCGGACAGCTTGGCATCGTCGGTCGTGTGATAAAGATTTCTGTTGTTGAATGTAGCCTCGCCGTCTCCCAGACTTCCTGTTTGTGTGTCCCCGTCGGGGAGCATTTCATCGTATTCCTCTTCCGTCATGGCGCGGGCATATACATAGAGCCTCTCACCGCTTGTGAGCTTGTTTGCAAGGTAGCTGTATCTTATGCCTCCGTCCTGCTCGTCATATCTGCTGAGATTGAACTGCTCCGTTATGCTCGGGGACTGTATAACATTGTCAAGTCCCAGCGCGCCGAGCTCCTCTGCGGAAGGAAGCTCGCCCGCCTCTATCTCGGACACCTCGGCTTCCCTCGGCTTTTTTGGCTCCTCCTCGTTATCCTGCGGCTCCTCCTCCGTTATTACGGGAGAACCCGACCTGTCCTGCTTGAGCGCTGATATCGTGAGCGCAAGAACGAGTATGACTACAAGTATAATAATAAGAATGATGATATTTTTGTTTTTGTTTATTTTTTTATTGATTTCGCTGTTCATCTTTTTGTTCCTTTCATATTGTCTTTTAATAAGTATACCACAAATATCCGCCGTTGAAAATACCAAAGTAATACAAATTTTATAATTATATATATTATTTGCCTATTCCCAATGCATAAATGTGCGCCAAGTTAAAAAATCATAAAAATGAAATAGGAGGATATAACGGCGCAGTATTCTTTTTTGGTATATATGAAAAAAAATAAAATTTTTTCATATATTGAAATATTGACTAAATACGCCGACTGTTCTATACTGTTTCATAAATTCATACAAAACCTATATGAAAGGAGAAATGATAATGCGATGTTGATGTATTGCGTAAAAGCACGGCTGTTTTAAATAAATATATAAATTAAGGAGTGATAGATCATGTCAGACAAAAATACAGAAATAGTAACAACGGAAAAATCCAAGCTCAGCGATTTAATAAGGAAAGAGGACTGGCTTGCAATATGGATAGGCTTTATATTTATTGCGGCGGTTACAATAGGAATAGCAAGCGGAGCCTATGACCTTCAGGCAGCTAAGTTTGCTACATGGGGCAAGGGAGAGGCAGCTTTTCTCGACATATTCAAGGAAGGCACTGTACCCAACCTCATACTTACATTTGTTATATTTGCATTGCTTTTCGGCGCAGGCGCAGTTTTGCAGAAGAAAAGCATAAAAGAATTTATTCCCGCCTTTTTGGGACTTTTCGTTATAACTACCGTTGTAAGGATAATATCGGCGCAGGTTATTTTCAACAGGTATCTGGAATTTGCATTCTGGGCGCTTTTGATAGGTCTTGTAATCGCAAACACCATAAAGACGCCTAAATGGCTCAAGCCTGCATTACAGACCGAGTTTTACATAAAGGCGGGACTTGTAACATTCGGCGCGGAGGTGCTTTTCTCAAACATAAGAAAATTTGGACTTTACGGACTGGGAATTGCGTGGATAGTAACGCCCATAGTTATAATATTTATGTGGTTCTTAGGCACAAGAGTGCTCAAGATAAAGAATAAATCTCTTGTAATAACAATAGCTACGGCAACCTCCGTCTGCGGTACTTCCGCCGCAATAGCCGTGGCGGCGGCAAGCAAGGCTAAAAAAACGGACCTGACATTTGCCGTAGGTATTTCGCTTATATTTACCGTCATAATGATGATAGCGTTCCCTCTTTTCATTAAGCTCACGGGACTTAACGAGCTTATGGGAGGAGCGTGGATAGGCGGCACAATAGATTCAACGGGCGCCGTGGCTCTTGCGGGAGCAGCCCTCGGAGAGCTGGGACAGACCTCGGCAACGCTTGTCAAGATGATACAGAATATACTTATAGGCTTCGTTGCCTTTGCCGTGGCTATATTCTTCACCGCGTCCGAAAAGAAGGAGAGCAAAAGCACCGTAGGCATAGGTGAAATATGGTATCGTTTCCCCAAATTTATTTTGGGCTTCCTTGCGGCATCTGTATTTACTTCATTTATAGCGCAGAATTTATTTGGCGCGGAAGCAACAAGCACTATCATATCAAATCTGGGACAGTTCAGAACATGGGCGTTTGCTCTCGCTTTCACGAGCATAGGACTTGAAACCAACTTCGGAGAGCTTAAGGAACAATTTGCGGGCGGCAAGCCTGTTACGCTCTATGTTGTAGGTCAGCTTTTCAATATCGTGCTGACATTTGCGGCAGTGTGGATACTTTTAAGCGGTACATTCTTCCCCGTTCCCGTATTGAATTAGGAGGCAGATTATATGAAGCTTAATAAGATAATCACAATATTTTGCGTACTGCTTTTTGTAGCCTCTGCCGTTGGCGCAGTATTTATTATGAAAAACGGCACGGGACTTATAGACGGTCTTGATGTGGGTTCGGGACAATACTACTTTACGGACATACCCAACTGGAAGCATTACTTCCTTACTGACGCCTACGACAGTCCCTTCGGAATACCGTTCCTTTCATTTCTGTTTGTGGTATGGGGAGTTATTATGTTCAAGCTGTGGGTCTGGCTTGATAAAAAGCTATGATGATGTGATAGAAACGATACTGATTTAAGAACGGAGATTTTGATATGGAGCAGGTAACAAGGGAACAGATAGAGAAATTAGACCATTTAAGAAATTACATCAAGGAGCTGCATTCTGTGGCAGTAGCCTTTTCGAGCGGTGTGGACTCAACTTTTCTATTGAAGGTCGCCGCTGATACATTAGGGGATAAGGTCATTGCCGTTACAGCAAGATCCTGTTCCTTTCCCAAGAGAGAATTAAATGAGGCTATAACCTTCTGTGAGAAAGAAAAAATACGGCATTATGTATGCGAATCGGAAGAATTAAACATTGAAGGCTTTGCCCAAAATCCAAGGAACAGATGTTATCTTTGCAAAAAAGAGCTTTTTGAAAAAATTCGGTTGATCGCCGATGAAAACCATATAGAAAATATAGTGGAGGGTTCTAATCTGGATGATAACGGCGACTATCGACCGGGACTTTTGGCGGTGGCGGAGCTTGGGATAAAAAGTCCCTTAAGAGAATGTAATTTTACAAAGGCAGATATACGGGCATTGTCAAAATATTTGGAGCTGCCTACATGGGAGAAACAATCCTTTGCCTGTCTTTCCTCGCGTTTTGTGTATGGAGAAACCATTACGGAGGAAAAACTGGGTATGGTCGATCGGGCGGAACAGCTTCTTTTGGATATGGGCTTTCATCAGGTCAGGGTGCGTATTCACGGCAGTATGGCAAGGATCGAGATCGAACCGAAGGAATTTGAAAAGCTGCTGCAGGAGGAAAAAAGAAATAGAATTGTGGAAGAGTTTAAAAATTATGGATTTTCTTATATAACCATGGATCTGATAGGCTATCGGACAGGAAGTATGAATGAAACATTGGATATTTCGGATTAATCTGCTAAATGAAAGAAATGCTTTTTGGCATTTCTTTCATTTTGTTTTTGTATATAAAAAAATTCCCCCAAATCCAAAAAAATTCATATTGACAATAATTTTTGTCTATGTTACCATATAATTCATATAAAAACGATATAAATACTATGAAAGGATAGATATTATGAAAACAGTAACTTCCGAGAGCTTCAATGATGAGGTCATAAATTCGGATAAAACGGTGCTTTTGGAATTTTATTCCGACAGCTGTATACCCTGCAGGCGAATGTCCCCTATATTTGCCGAGCTGGAAGAGGAATATGCCGATGTGGACTTTAAAAAGCTGAATGTAAATTTCAGCTTTGATGTTGCCGAAAAATACAATGTAATGACCTCGCCCACCATATTGCTTTTCAAAAAAGGCAGCGAGGTAAACAGAATAAGAGGCATTGCCTCAAAGACGGATATTGAAGCACTTTTAAAGGAGGCGTTGATATGATACGCCTGCCAAAAAAATTCTATGGTATCATATCGGACGCCGCGCTTAAAGGAAGACCCGAAGAAATATGCGGACTCATAGGCGGGATAAAAGAGGGCAATGTAAGAGAGGTAAAGGAAATATACATATTGGAGAATATTGACCATTCAAACGAGCACTTCACAATGGACCCAAAAGAACAGCTTAAGGCTGTAAAGGATATGAGAAAAAAGGGCATAGTTCCTCTCGGCAATTTTCATTCCCACCCCGAAAGTCCTTCAAGACCGTCTAAGGAGGACAAACGGCTTGCCTATGACAGCGAGGCAAGCTATATGATAATTTCACTCATGAACGAAAATGAGCCTGTTCTGAAGTCCTTCAGAATAATCGGCGATGTATCTTCGGAGGAAGAAATAGAATATATTTAGGAGGTTTATACATGGATGTAGATTATGCGGTATTGAAAAAGGGCGGATTTATGCGCCAGAAGCAAAAGAATTGTTTTTCTCTGCGCCTTAAGGTGGTAGGAGGTCATCTTGATGCCAAGCAGCTTTCCGTTATAGCCGAGGTCGCCGAGAAATACGGCGAGGGCTATGTTCACCTGACCTCCCGTCAGGGCGTTGAGATACCCTTCATAAAGCTTGACGAAATCGACGATGTAAAAGCCGCTCTTGCAAAGGGCGACTGCGAGCCGGGCGTATGCGGACCGAGAGTAAGGACCGTAACAGCCTGTCAGGGCAAGGCGATCTGTCCGAGCGGTTGTATAGATACTTACGCTCTTGCGCAGGAGCTTAGCGAAAGATTTTTTGCAAAGGATCTGCCCCATAAATTCAAATTCGGCGTTACGGGCTGTCAAAATAACTGCCTTAAGGCTGAGGAAAACGATATCGGCATAAAGGGCGGTATAGAAGTAAAGTGGATAGAGGATAAATGCATAAGGTGCGGTGTCTGCGAGAATATATGCCGTACAAAGGCTATCTCGTTTGAGGGCGAAAGGCTCATACTTGATGATAGCAAATGCAACTACTGCGGACGATGCACAAAAGCCTGTCCTGCCGATGCATGGGAAAACAACGAGGGCTACATTCTTTCCTTCGGCGGTCTTTTCGGAAACAGAATACATAAGGGTGAGGAGATAATCCCCATAATACATGATAAAAAGACGCTTTTCAGAGTGATAGATACCGCTGTCGCCTTCTTTGGCGAATATGCCAAGCCGGGCGAGAGATTTCGCTTTACTATAGAGAGGATAGGCGAAGATATATTCAGAAAAATAATTGAGGAGGCTTATAATGGCTGATTATAATATAGATGAATACACGGACATAACGGATGTGGTCTGTCCCGTTACATTTGTAAAGGCAAAGGTCGCCATAGAGGAGCTCGAACCGGGACAGGTGCTTTCCATTCATATGAACGCGGGAGAGCCTGTGCAGAATGTTCCCCGCTCCATGAAGGAGGAGGGACATAAGGTATTGAAGCTCAATAAAAATGACGACGGCACATATGATCTTATAGTGGAGAAAGGCGATGAATAATATGAAGGTAACGGTAAGCGGAGAATCAAGGGAATACGAGAACGGCATTACACTTTTGGAGCTTGTGGAGGCGGAAAATGTGGAAATGCCCGAATATGTAACGGCATCCGTAAATGATGAGCTTCTGGGCTATCATGATTTTGAAAAAACCGTTCTTAAAGACGGAGATGTAATTGAATTTCTCTATTTCATGGGCGGAGGATGCATATAATGGCGTTTACAAATGAACAGATAGAAAGATATTCAAGACATATAATACTTAAAGAGGTGGGCGTAAAGGGACAGAAAAAGCTCCTTGACTCAAGCGTGCTCATAATAGGCGCAGGAGGCTTGGGAGCGCCTGCGGCTATGTATCTTGCGGCGGCAGGCGTGGGAACGATAGGCATAGCCGATGCCGACGAGGTAGACCTGTCCAATCTCCAAAGACAGATAATACACGCTACAAAGGACTTGGGCAAGGCAAAGGTCATTTCCGCCAAGGAAACAATGGAGGCTATGAATCCCGATGTAAAGGTAAATACATATCGTACATTCGTAAGCGCCGACAACATTACAGAGCTTATAAAGGACTACGATTTCATAATAGACGGCACGGACAATTTCCCTGCCAAGTTTCTTATAAACGACGCCTGCGTAATGGCTAAAAAACCCTTTTCGCATGCGGGCATAATACGCTTTCAAGGACAGCTCATGACATACGTCCCGGGAGAAGGTCCCTGCTATCGCTGTATATTCAAGAATCCGCCTCCGAAGGACGCCGTTCCCACATGCAAGCAGGCGGGAGTTATAGGAGCCATGGGAGGCGTTATAGGAAGCCTGCAGGCAATGGAGGCTATAAAATACATAGTGGGCATAGGCAAGCTTCTGACAGGCAGTCTGCTTACCTATGACGCTCTAAGTATGGAATTCAGAAAAATAAAGCTTCCCAAAAAAGTAAAGGATTGCCCCGTATGCGGAGATGAACCCACCATACTTAAGCTTATAGACTATGAACAAGCCGAGTGTGACGGAGCTTTATAAGGAGTGGATACAATGAAATACGATACGGCGCTGCTCCACGGCAATTTTAAGGGAGATAACAACACGGGAGCAACACTTGTACCCATATATCAGTCAAGCGCCTTCGGACAGAATACCGCAGAGAAAATAGAGGATATATTCAATAATAGGGCGTCGGGCTTTGCCTATACGAGAATAAGCAATCCCACCGTTGCGTCCTTTGAAAATAGGATAACCTATCTGGAGGGCGGTATAGCCTCCGTTGCGGTCTCGTCGGGAATGGCGGCCATAACGGCGGCTTTTCTGAATATACTGTCCTCGGGCGATGAAATAATTTCAAAATCCTCGGTTTTCGGCGGCACTCTTGACCTGTTCAAGGACCTTGAAAATCTGGGCATAAGGACCCGTTACATAGAGGATATCACAAAAGAGGCGCTTGAAAAGAATGTAAATGAACATACAAAGCTTGTATTTGCGGAAACCATAGGCAATCCTCGCCTTGACGTTACCGACATAAAAGAGGCGGCAAGGCTCATACACAGCTTCGGTATACCCTTTGTGCTGGACAACACCACGGCTACCACATATATTGTTAAGGGCATTGAACAGGGAGCGGATATTATCATAAATTCCGCTTCAAAATATATAAACGGCAGCAGTAATTCCATAAGCGGTATAATAACGGACAGCGGAAGCTTCAAGTGGACAGAGGAAAAATATCCCATAATGAAGGAGTATATAAGACTTGGGAGGTTTGCCTATACCGCTAAGCTCAGAAACGATACATTCAGAAATATGGGCTGCTGCCTAAGTCCTATGAATGCCTATTACAACTCGCTGGGTCTTGAAACTCTCAGCCTCAGAATGGAGAGGCATTGCCGTAATGCGCTTAGTCTTGCCCAAAGTCTGGAGCACGCGGAGGGCATAAGGGAGGTTAATTATCCCATTCTGAGATCAAGCCCTTATTATGACACCGCAAAGAGGGTGCTCGGCGAAAAGGGCGGAGGTATACTCACATTAAGGCTCTACACGAAGGAGAGAGCGTTCGCCTTTATAAACAGGCTTAAGTATGCCGTAAATATTACCAATATAGGGGATACCAAAACTCTTGTTATACACCCCGCTTCGACCATTTATGCCCATAGCGGCAAAGCCGAGCAGGAGAAGGCGGGAGTTTATGACGACCTTATAAGAGTAAGCGTGGGGATAGAGGATATAGACGATATTATGGAGGATTTCAGACAGGCTCTTGACTATGTAAATGAAAACTTCGCTGCTGAAAGGGAGAAAACCAATGTATAGGACAATGCTTGTATTCGACAGCTATGAATTATCCGATGCTGTACAAAGGCTTCATGTCTGGGGCGAGTCCTCCGGTTTTGAGATAACGGATATAGTAAATGACGGCATAACGGCATACAAAAAAATGAAAAAAAGCCATTATGACCTTGTAATAACCGAAATAAGGATAACGGGAATGGACGGTCTGCAGCTTTTAAGATGCGCCGAAAAGGAGGGACTGTGCAGCCATGTTGTACTTTGCAGCGAATTTCCCGATTTCAGCTATGCAAGACAGGGCATTATACTCGGAGCGTTCGACTACTGCGTTATGCCCTTTGAAGAAAGTCTGTTTTTTTCCATGTTCAGCAGGATAAAGAACGAGGGCTTCGAAAGCGAAGCCGAAACACTGTATTATACAGACGAGATAACAGCCTTATTTGAAAACAGGGACAAAGAAATATATACCTATGTTTCGGGCATAATGGACAGGATATACGGCGAAAGCGCGGATAAGCTTGCAGCGGATAAAAAGGCTAGGAAAATAGTAAAAAAGGTATCGGATGAGATATTCCGCCGAAACGAGTGGCTGGATCTTTATATAAGTGAAAAATATTTTTACGGCTTTGACGGCATAGCGGAAAGCGACAAGGAAACATATAAAAAGAAATATCATTCCATAATATGCTCATTTTTTGAAGTATATTGTTCTCTTTATCCCAATACGGCAAATGCAAAAATACGGGAGGTCATACTTTACATACTCAATAATCCCGAAAATGACCTAAGACAAAAGAGGCTCTCCGCAGAGTTCTATATAAACAGCTCTTATTTGAGCACGATATTCGCGGCGCAGACGGGTATGCGCTTTGTGGAATATCTCACAAATGTAAAGCTTAAACGGGCTGCATGGCTTTTAAAGGAAACGGACCTCAAAATAACGGAGATAGCCGAAAGGCTGGACTATAGGGATATAGGCTATTTTTCACGGCTTTTCAAAAGAAAATATAATATGACGCCCACGGAGTACAGACTGCCCGAGGGCTATAACTATCAAATATAAGGACTGCTTTGATATCGGTGATCGGCAGTCCTTTTTATTATATGATTATATGCGGAAAATACATTGTCCTTTTGAAAAACAAAATATTTCTTTTATGTATGGAATAAAATATATATAGATATGTAAAGGGAAGATAAAAATGATAAGCTGTGTGATAAGAAAAACCGATGAATTGTACTTTATTTACCGCGAAAAGGGAGATATATATTCAAGGCGTATGTATAAAGGCGTATGGGGCAGGGAAGAGACCGTAGCCTGCAATGTGCGCGGCGGCTTCTCGGTCGTGAGGGAGCCCTTTTGCGCGCCCGCCGTCATATATGTGAGCAAAGGAGGCAAAGTGATGCTTTCGGGCGTCAATATGCGGGAGCGCTGTATATTGGAAAATGCGGGAGAAATGAACGGGAGCATATATGCCGAAATGATGAAAATGGGCGAGAGCATAAGAATAATATACTGCAAGGAATATAATTCCTCCCGTATTATAACCGAACAGCACAGAAATTCGGACAGGAGCTGGTCTTATCCCTGCGTTGTGGACATATGCGGGGGAAATGATATCCCGCGCCTTATAAGCGTGGAAGAAAACTGCGTTTTGTTCTGTATCAAAAAGGTACCCGAAAATCAGCTGGGCTACAGAGAAATACACGGCGGAGGCATAGGCAGCTTCAAGATGGTGTATGCCACGGGCTACGGCATAAAGGACTATTCCCTGGCGCTCACAAAGGACGAGCTTCATATATGCGCGGTCATTTCCGCGGGCAGGCTCAACAGGCTGGTGTATATCAGGAAGGACAGGCGGGGCATATCAAAGCCTCTTGTGATATGCGAGGGCATTATAAACGGCTGCCAGATATCTCTCTGCCGAAGCAAGCCCACCGTTGTATTTTCCACGCCCAAGGGAAACAATATACTCAGCTCCTATGACAACGGCTACAGCTTCAAAAGAGTGCCGGGAGGCAAAATTTTCTGCTTCAATAAAATACCGCTTATAGACTACACCGCGCAGTATTCCGACGGCTTTTCGGCTTCGGAGCTCGTAAGCCGTTCCGATATGCCCTATGACATAGAATACTGCCCGTTTATAAGAGAGCTTCCTTAGCTTAAACTTCCTCTTGTAAAAAACGCTTATTTGTTGTAAAATTAAGTAAATACATATTAAGGAGAAAAACACACATGAAAACAGTGGAAAATGCGGCTGTCGTTTCAATGTTAAATTTAACGGACGACGTGCGCGATATGACTATACATTGCCCCGTTATAGCCTCCGAGGCAAAGGCGGGTCAGTTTGTCGAGCTCTATCCCGACAACGGCGTCAACCTGCTTGCGCGCCCCATAAGCATATGCGCCATAGATGCCGAGAACGGCAACATTAGGCTTGTGTTCCGCATTGTCGGCAAGGGCACGGAGATTTTTTCAAGGCTCAGCGCGGGAGACAAAATAAGAGTGCTGGGTCCCTGCGGAAACGGCTTCAGCCCGGGCGAGGGCAGGGCTGTGCTTGTGGGCGGAGGCATAGGCGTGCCTCCCTTGCTTGAGACCTGCCGACAGCTGAAGGGCGAAAAAACCGTAGTTCTGGGCTTCAGAGACAAGTCTGATGTCATACTCTGCGATGAGTTCGAGGCTTTGGGCGCAAAGGTGTATATAGCTACCGATAACGGCTCTCTCGGCTTCAAGGGCAATGTAGTGGAGCTTATGAAAAGCGAGAATATAACGGGGGATATGATATATTCCTGCGGACCCAAGATAATGCTTAAATTCCTTTCGGACTATGCAAAGGAGCGCGGTATAGCGTGCCTGGTGTCATTGGAGGAAAGAATGGCGTGCGGTATAGGTGCTTGCGTGGGCTGTGTTGTCAAAATAAAGGACGGCGACGGCTGGACGCACAAAAAGGTGTGCAAGGACGGTCCCGTTTTTGACGGCAGGGAGGTGATCTGGTGATGAATACCGAGGTAAATATATGCGGTGTTACACTTAAAAATCCCGTTATGACAGCTTCGGGCACCTTCGGCAGCGGAAGGGAATACTCCGAGTTCATAGACCTTAACAGGCTTGGCGCGGTAGTGGTGAAGGGCGTTGCGGATAAGCCGTGGCAGGGCAACCCCGCCCCCAGAATAGCCGAGGTCTACGGCGGTATGCTCAATTCCGTCGGCTTGCAGAATCCCGGCGCAGATTGGTTCATAGAAAACGACATACCCTTTTTGAGGCAGTTCGACACCAAAATAATTGTAAATGTGTGCGGACATTCCGTAGATGAGTATGTAAATGTGGTTAAAAAGCTGAGAGGCGCAGATGTGGATATGCTGGAGCTGAATATATCCTGCCCCAATGTGAGCGAGGGAGGCATGGCTTTCGGCACAGACCCCGTTATGGTGGAAAAGGTGGTGAGCGCGGTCAAGAGGGAGGCGGACAAGCCGCTTATAGTAAAGCTTAGCCCCAATGTTACCGACATCACTCTTACCGCAAAGGCTGCAAAGGAGGGCGGAGCGGACGCTTTGAGCCTCATAAATACCCTGACGGGCATGAAGATAGATATATACAGACGACAGCCCGTTCTTAGCAGAAAGATAGGCGGTATGAGCGGTCCCGCAGTCAAGCCCATAGCGCTTAGGATGGTGTATGAGGTGTGCAGGGCGGTAGACCTGCCCGTAATAGGTATGGGCGGTATATCAAACGCCGAGGACGCTCTTGAATTTATAATGGCGGGAGCCGTGGGAGTGTCCATAGGCACGGCAAACTTTGTAAATCCCTCCGCCACCGTAGATACCATAGACGGCATAGAGGAATATATGAGAAAATACAATGTTGAGGACATAAACGACATAAGGGGGATAATAGAATGAAAAAGATAATTTGCTTGTTTCTGACTGTTACAATGGCGTTCTGCGCCTTGACGGGCTGCGGCAAAAAGCCCGATACGGAGCTTATAACGGCAGCTGCGGAGCTCCAGGCTCAATGCGGAGAGCTTGCGTCTTATATTGACTCGGGTCTTTCGCAGGGCTATATTACGCAGGAGGACAAGGATAAATTCGATTCTTTTGCAGAAAAGCTGGAAGCCGTAATAAACGGCGAGGACAGCGACACCACGCTTGAGGAGCTTGAAAACATAAAGGACGAGCTGGCAGTTCTGGCGTCCAAGTGCGCTGCGCCCAATGATGTGGTGGATTCGCTTACAGACGACGGCGCAGACGAGGCAAACGCAGCCGCAGAGAGTGATAACGGCGAAGCGGCGGACAATGAAAACAATTTGGGCAATGAGGGCTCGGCTGTCTCAAACGGCGAAGGCGCGCAGCAATCGGCAGAGGAGAACAAGCCCGCACCCACATTGAGCAATGATTTCAATAAGCTCATAAACGACTTTATGGAGCTTCAGAACGAGGCTTCGCGCAAGGTGGATATGGGCGATGTAAGCATGGACGACTACACGGCTCTGCTTGAAGCGGGCACAGACCTTGCTTCCTTGAAGGAGCAGGCAGAGGCGAACGGCGAAACCGACGAAATAAAGCAGAAGGCTGCGGAAGTTAAGTCGACTATACACGATATAGCGGGCAAAATGGGCTCGTCGCTTGCGGATAATTTTAAATAAAGGTGGCTTTGATGAACGGTCTGCTTGTGGTGAACGGCTTTCTCAAAAGCCGTAAGTTTGACGAAATATATGGCTGGCTTAAAGAGGCGTTTGAAAATAAGGGGCATGGCATAAAAATATGCTCCAATATTGAGCTTTCGCTCATAAATAATGGCATAAACGCCGATTTTGTGATATTCTGGGATAAGGATATCGTTCTTGCAAGACGGCTTGAAGCCATGGGTCTTAGGCTTTTCAATTCTCCTGCGGCAATAGAGCTTTGCGACAACAAGGCGCTCACATATACAGCCCTTTTGGGAAAGCTCCCCATGCCCGAAACGATAGCTGCGCCCATGACCTACAGAAACATAGGCTACAGCGACACAGCGTTTGTGTATGACGCCATAGAAATATTGGGGCTTCCCCTTGTGATAAAGGAGTGCTTCGGCTCCTTCGGCGCGCAGGTCTATCTGGCAGAAACGGCAGAACAGGCGGAGGAAATAGTAAAAAACACCTCCGAGCCTCTTATTTTTCAGGAATTTATATCGGAGAGCAGGGGCAGGGATATAAGGCTCAACGTTGTGGGAGGCGAGGTGATCGCCTCTATGCTGAGATATAACTGTAGCGACTTCAGAGCCAACATAACAAACGGCGGTAAAATGCAGAATTACACGCCCACGTCGGAGGAAAAGGACATCGCCGTGAAGGCATGCAGGGAGCTGGGGCTTGACTTCGGAGGAGTGGATATACTCTTTTCGGAGAAGGGACCGCTTTTGTGCGAGGTCAATTCCAACGCCCATTTCAAAAATATATACGACTGTACGGGCGTAAACGCCGCGGAATATATATGTGAATATGTAGAAAAATGTATAAAACACTATATATAATTAAAGTTAGTGTGAGCCTGCTAGTCTGAACGAAGTTCAGGGAGCAATAGGCTCACACAGTAACAATTCTTTTGTGCGGTATTAATTCCACTAACCTATGGGGCACAAAAGCCGTTAGAGGTGTGGGGCGACTCGGAACGCCCCACGCTTTTTTGCTTCTTTTTTGTGCGCAAAAAAGAAGATTAAATAATATATAAAAATTATATTTTTGTAAAAAACAGAAATTTTATAATAAAAAACGGGTTTTTTGACCCGTTTTTATTTTTTTACTCAAAATATTTTTCTATCGCCTGACCTATCTTAAGCGCCATTTCCCTTTGACCGCTTTCGCTTACAAGATAAGCATATTCCTCGGGGTTTGACATATATCCCGTTTCTATAAGCACTGCGGGGCAGGCTGAAACTCTCGTGAGAGCCAGATTGTTCTTCTCATAGGGCGCGCCCATGCTTTGGCTTAGCTTCTCCACAAATGCCGTTGTGGAATCGTAAGTGTAGAGGTCGAGAGTGCCCTTTAAAGCTCCGAAGTTCTCCCATTCGTTCCTGGAGTTGCAGTGAACGGATACCGAAATATCGGGCATCTCCTCATTTATTACAGCCGTTCTTGTGCCAAGAGCAACATATGTGTCGTCCTTCCTTGTGAGTATTACCTCCGCGCCCTTGCTTTCAAGGTAGTCCTTGAGATAATTCGTTATGTTGAGCGTTACCGTCTTTTCATATATGTTTCCCAGACCGAGCGTTCCCACATCTTCTCCGCCGTGTCCTGCGTCGAGCACTATTTTTGCGCCCTTGAGGGAGCCCTTTTCAACGGCGGATCTTTCGTTGAATATTATCCTCATTTTTCCTTCTTCAAAAACGGGCTTGTAGCCTATGTATCTGCCCGGCTCGCTGAAGTAGAGGGTATACGCGGGGCTTGCCTTTGCGCCGAAGCTCTCGCGCTTTATGCCCTTGAATACGGCGGGGTCGGGGTTTGCAAGCTCACCGCCCGTTGAATCATAGAGTATTATTTTTATGCCATCGGGCATGAGGGCTATGGCGTATTCCGTCGCCCTGTCCATATTGAATATAAGCTCGTTATTGCTGTATTCAAGCGATCTTATGTTGTTTGTGCCATAGGACTTGGAGGTTTTGTCAACTGCGCTCTTGTAAAGATAAGCATAGTTTGCAGTCCTGTAATACTCCGAATTTTCGCCCGTTATGTACACAAGCGTACCCTTTACATAGGGCGTTATAAGGTCGTCGTTGGCCTCGTCGGGTCTTGACCTTACGGTGGGATTGTCCATATTCACCTCGCCCACGAACGTTATGGGCTTGAAATCGTCCGTATATGTTTCCGAGGACGGGGAGCTTTTTCTGTTTATGGTATAGCTCTTTTTGCTTGTCGTGTTGTCAAAGTTGAATACATTGGCGCCCTCGTGAAGCGCAGCGTAGCAGCTGAAAAAGCCCTCTTTGGTAACCTCTATCCTTTTTCCGTTTATGTAGAGAGGATAGGCGGGGTCGCAATAGCCCGCAAGGCTGTACGCCTCCGCCGTTGTAGTCATATTGTCGGTAACATAGTTCATTTTGATCTCGGCGTTCGCCCTTGTGCCGAATAAAAGCGTAAGCAAAAGCGCCGTTAAAAGCATTGTTTTTTTCATTTCTTTTCTCCTTTATGTATCGTTTTCGGCAGAGCCCGTGCCCACAAGCGTAACCTGCCTTCTCGGCAGATATGTGCTTGTGTTCACCTTCACGGTGTCCTTAAGCGCTCCGTTTTCGTATACTTCCTTGTAGAGCTCGTATACACAGCCGTTTCTTGCCGTAACATCGACCTTCTTCGTCCCCTGCGGAAGAGAGGGGTCGTTCTTTGTTATGGGCTCTCCGGGCTTTGTTTCCTCTATGAATTTGTTGTAAAATCTGAGCGTTCTGCCGGGACTGTGTATTTCCTTGCCGTATATGTTCACCACCACATTTGAAGCCGTGAGATACGACTCTATGTATATCGCGCAGCCCGTGTCGTTTACAAATCTCAGGTCCTTATAGTCTCCCGCAAGGGTAGCGTCAAAGCCGTAGTCGGCATAGCCCACCTTCATGGAGTGGTTGTATCTTTGAGTTATCTTCACCTCGGCATTTAGAAGCGCCATATAAAGAGCGCTTGATACCTGACACATTCCTCCGCCTATGCTGTCCTCTATCTTGCCGTTTACTATGGTGCCTGCGCTTGCCCAGCCGTTAGCCTCCGTGCAGGGGTTGAAGTGGGCGTTTGTGGAAAATTCCTCGTTGGGATATACCACGGATTCGTTTATTTTGGCGCAGCCGTTTCTTAGGTTTTGTATTCTGTTGGCATCTCCGCCCGTGTAGGGACTTGAAAATGTGCCTATAATGCCCGTTATTCCCGTTACATCGGCATCCTTGTGCTTGGGCTGGGTAACCTTTATTTCAAATGTAACCTCTTTTCCGAAGTCTCTGCTGTCTATAAGGGAATATACGTTGTTTAAGAGCGCTTCCTTGTCTATGGCGTAGCCCGTTCTGGAGGGTGTAACGGTGAACTGACCGTTCACACGCTTAAGCCCCGCGTCCCGGGCTTCAACATTAATTTCGTCCGCTATGGCGTTTATGTATGAACGTATCTGCGCTCTGTTGCAGCTCATTACGGCAAAGTCCACATTTCCGCCTTCAAGCGCCTTAAATTCTCTGAAGCGGTCTTCCGGAGAAGGGTTCTTGCAGAAATCCGCAGCCTTTCTTGCCGCCGCGGGTATGTCGAACACTATGCCGAAGTCCTGATATGTATAGCTGTAGGTATGCGAACCGTCAGTGCTTTTTATGGTTATTACTGTGCCTTCCGTGTTGGTGTCCACGGCAGAGCCTATTTTTTCCGCCGCTTCCTCATATGTCAGCCCGGCCACATCTATATGGTCTATAGTTATACCTTTTTCTATAGTTTCGCTCTGCGCAGGCTTGGGTCTATCCAGAAGCCATTGATAGTATCTGTCGGCAATGGGTCTTCTGAGCACACAGCCCGCTGCGATAACGGCTGCAAAAGCAATCAGTATTCTTGCAAATATTTTGTTGAAATGATATAGTCCCGTCCTGCGTTTTCGTTTTTTTCCGCGATGTCTTTTTTTGGCAGACGCCATAGACCATCACTCCTCTTTGCCTATAATATACTTATTCAAAGGATACGTTAAATATAATATCGCTCTGACCCAAAAGCATTTGTTTTTCAATGTTGTCCGCAAGGATATCTATCTTCATTTTGCCCTGCGCGGCGCCAGCTTCCTTTATTTCCTTTTCTATGTCCTTAAGAACGGACTTTATTTTGCCCTTGTCCACGGTTATGGCGGTAACGAGATATTCGGGTCTTTCCGAAAGCGCCTCGGCGTTTTCTATCCTCTTTGCCTTGCCGCCGCTTCTGCCCAGACTGTAAGCCTTGTCTATAGTGTCCTTGAAGTCAAAGCTTGCGCCCAGGTCGGTGTAGGACACATCCTTGGAGTAGGAGCCCGCCTGTATTGTGAAGTATTTGTCAAGCCTTGGACCCGCATAGTCCTTTTCGGCTCTTTCGAGCGCCTGTTCCTTTGTGAGTCCGCCTATGTTCACCTCTTCTATATACACTCCGTCATATATCAGGTCGCTGTCGAGCGCCTCATATGCCGTGTCTATAGCCGAGTTGAGATTGCTCTCCACGGCAAAATTGACGCTCAGCGCCGATGTTATCATAAGCATCGCTATTCCTGCGCCCAACGCTATATAGCCTGCTTTTCCGCTTGTTTTCTTTGCATTGTCCTCTGCGGGCGCAGTTTCCTTGTTTGTGTTTTTGTCAGCCTTCATTGAGCCTTCCTCCTACTGTATAAAGAATACGGATACCGAGCCCAGCACGAGCGCGGCTATGAGCAAAAGGGCGATCATGCCCGCTATCCTTCTTTTTGTTTCGGGTCTCATTTTTCTTCTTTTCATATATTTCATCTCCTGTTCCGTTGTCGGTTAAAAATACTTTACCTTTTATATTGTAACAGACAAAAAATTTTTTTTCAACAATAATATGTTGACATATGCCCCAAAAAAAATTACAATTTAGTTACATAGATTACAGGGAGTGATAATGTGGCGGTAAAGCTGAGCGAAAACCAGAAAAAAGCGGTAATGTCAAAGGGAAAAAATATCCTTGTGAGCGCGGCTGCGGGCTCGGGCAAGACCTTTGTGCTTACAAAGAGAGTTCTGGACAGGATAATAAACGAATACTGGAATATAAACGATTTTCTTATAGTTACATTCACAAGGGACGCTGCGGCTGAAATGCGCTCCAGGATAATAAAGGAGCTCCGCGGCGAGCTGGACACTGCGCGCCTTGTCGGAAACAAAAAGCTCTGCTCGCATATTGAAAAACAGCTTTTGCTCTCCGACAGCGCCCATATTTCCACCATAGATGCGTTCTGCGCCTTTGTCATAAGGCAGAATTTTCACAGAACGCCCCTTGACCCCGGCTACAGAAACATAACCGCTCCCGAGGCGGCTGCTCTCAAGAAGCAGGCTGTGGACGATATATTGGAGGAGCTTCTTGAAAGAGGCGGGGATATACGCAGCTTTTACGATACATTCATATCCAAATCGGGCGACAGAGCCGTCGTGGATATGATATACGCGCTCTATGAATCTGCCGACAATATGCCCTATCCATACAAATGGCTGGAGGAGTGCGCCGAAAAATACGCGCCCGAATTATTCAAGGATACTATATGGCAAGCCATGTGCGATGAAGACGCAAAGAAAAGATTTGAAAGGGCGGAGAAATTTATAAACGAGGCTTACGGCTATCTTAAGGACTACGCCAAGGACGCTGCGCCAAAGAATGTGAAGCTGCTTTCGGATGCCTTCGATGAGCTAAGTTCTCTTTATTCCGAGGGCAGATATGATAAATACGGCGATGTCTATCTGGGAATGAAAAGCTTTGTGTTAAAAGGCGAGGCGGAGCTTATGGCGCAGTTTTCGCCCTATGCCTTTGAACACATTGAGGATATAGAGATCTGCTGCAAGTCGGCGCAGAGGGTGCTTAAGGATATAAAGTCGTCGCCTCCCTCGGACGAGAGCTTTTCTCAGCTCATGTATGAAAAAATGCGAAGCAACGTATATGCTCTTATAGAGCTTACCTCTGCATTTATGAGGCGTTACGGCGAGCTTAAGACAGAAAAACAGCTTGCGGATTTCAGCGACATCGCGCATTACTGCCTCGGCATACTCAAAAATGAGGACGGAAGCGCCGCAGAGGCGGCTAAGGAATACCGCGCCGCTTTTAAGGAGATCATAATAGACGAGTATCAAGACAGCAATTATTTGCAGGAGGAAATACTCACAGCCGTTTCCCGCTCGGAGGAGGGCGAGGACAATATATTCATGGTGGGCGATGTAAAGCAGGCGATATACAGATTCAGAAAGGCTACGCCAAAGCTTTTTACGGATAAATACGGAGCTTATTCGGAAAACGGCGAGGGCGAGCTTATACTGCTTTTGGAGAACTACCGTTCAAGACCCGCCGTAATAGATGCCTGCAATGCCATATTCAGGCAGATAATGGACGAGGAGATAGGCGATGTGGACTATACGGACGACGCAGCGCTGCACTGCGGAAGGGAATATCCGCCCTCGGAGGGCAGGAATATATCCGAGAGCGCGGAGGTCATGATATTGAATACATCCGAAACCGGCAGGAGAGCCGCCGAGTATGAGGCGGCAATGACAGCCGGGAGGATATACGATATGCTCTATACCGACCCTCTCTATATATATGACGCCGACGAGGGCTACAGACCCGTTAGGAAAAAGGACATCGTTATACTTATGAGGAGCATGACAAGGGGAGAGATTTTTTTCAGGGCGCTCAATTCCATAGGCATAGACTGTGTGTTTGAACGCTCCGAGCCTCTTTTTTCAACGGGCGAGGCAGTGTGCATCACTTCGCTTCTGAGGCTTATTGACAATCCCATGCAGGATATACCTCTTACGGCTGTTTTGAGCTCTCCGCTCTACGCCATGTCCTATGATGAGCTTGCGGAAATAAGGCTTTCGGACAGAGAGGGAGATATGTATTCCGCGCTTAAGGCAAGGGCGGAACACGACGACGGAACGGGCAGGCTTCTTTTGAAATTCTTTGAGGACTTGGAATACTACAGAGATTTTGCCGTAAACAACAAGCTGTCGGAGCTCTTGTCCGAGATATATGACAGAAGCGGTTATTTCGGTTATGTCGGCGCTCTGCCTAGGGGCGGTATAAGACAGGCTAATTTAAGGCTTTTCAGAGAAAAGGCGGAGGCTTTGGAAAAATATAATTATTCCGACCTTCACAGCTTCATAGAATATATCGACAGCGATATCAGCGACGATGTGAACGACGGCGGAAAGGAAGCGGGAGCCTCTGTGCCGGGAGGCGGAGAGGACGCAGTAAGGCTCATGACAATACATAAGAGCAAGGGACTGGAATTTCCCGTAGTATTTGTGTCCTGTCTGGGCAGTTCAAAGAACTCCTATGAGAAGTCAAAAAATTTCATATTCGACAGAGAACTGGGCATAGGGCTTAAGTACATAGACAGCGTGAGGAGAACGAGATATAAGACGATACCCTATGAATATATAACAAAGAAATATGACAGTGAGGATAATTCCGAGCTTATGAGGCTTTTGTATGTGGCGTTCACAAGAGCGAGAGAAAAGCTCATTCTAACGGGCATAAACTCTCCGACCAATGATAAGTATGCCGCAGAAGCGTCAAACTGCAAAACACAGCTTTTGCCTGCCGAGCACAGATTAAAAAAGATAAATCCCCTTTTCTGGATAAAGTCGGCGCTTATGCGCGGTGAATTTATGGGAGAAGCCGTATTTGACATAAAAGAATTTAACACCGAGGACATAAAAACGGCTGAAGCCTATTCCGCAGCCGAAAGCGCGGACGCTCTGGGCTGTATTGATAAGCTTGAAAGAACGGCAAGAGGAAAGGAATATTCAAAGTCCGAGCTTAAAGAATATGCTTATCCCCACATAAACGACACCGTTATACCCTCCAAGATATCAATAACGGAGATAAAGCGCAGGACCAACAGCCCCGAGGGAGCCGTGGCATATTACGGCAGCGCGGATATAGCTTCGCTTCCCGCCTTTATGGACGGCAAAAAGGGCATAAGCACAGCCCGCAGGGGCACGGTATATCACAGCATCATGGAAAATATGGACTTTTCATCAAAGCCCGGAGAAAGGGATATAGAAGCGCTCATAGACGGACTTGTGCAAAGAGGCGTCATAAATGAGGATGAAAAAAAAGCGGCGGATGCGGACAGGATACGAGCTTTTACGGAGTCAGCTCTTTTTGAGCGCATAAAGTCATCGCCCCATATTTACAGAGAAGCGCCCTTTGTTATGTCCATGCCCGTTTCAAGGCTTCCCGAATACGGGGACTCCGACAGGGAATTTGTCGTTCACGGCATAATAGACCTTTATTTTGAGGAGGAGGACGGTTATGTCGTGGTGGATTACAAGACGGACAGGGTATACAAATCTATTTCGGAGCTTACGGATAAATATGCGGTACAGCTGAAGCTTTACGCCGAGGCTATAGAGAAAAACACGGGCAAAAAGGTCAGAGAATGTATAATATATTCGTTTGACAAGGGAGAGGAAGTAAATGTTGAGCTGTAAGCACCCCTTTTATTCGGCAAATGATTTTTACAGGCAGAAATTCGGCGCCAAGCTTATAAAGCTTGCCATAGACGGAGGCTTCACCTGTCCCAACAGAGACGGGACTCTCTCGGACAAGGGCTGTATATTCTGCAGCGGCAGAGGCTCGGGGGATTTCACCGCGGGCAGGCTCTCAATAAGGGAACAGTATGACATCATGCGCAAAAAAATGTCAGCCAAATGGGGCGAGGGGCTTTATATGATGTACTTTCAGGCATTCACTAATACCTATGCTCCCGCGGAAAGACTTAGAGAGCTTTATACCCGCGCAATAGAGTGCGAAAATGTCGCGGCGCTTTCCATAGCCACCAGACCCGACTGCATAGATGCCGAAAAGGCGGAGCTTCTGAAGGAGCTTTCAAAAAAGGTGTATGTGTGCGTGGAGCTGGGCTTGCAGACAACGGACGAAAAAAGCGTGAGGCTCATAAACAGATGTTATGAAAACGATGTTTACAAAAAATGTGTCGGGCTTCTTTCATCATACGGTATAGATGTCGTAACTCATGTAATACTCGGGCTTCCCCATGAAAACGGGGAGACAATGCTGAACACCGTCAAATATGCCGCAGACTGCGGCACAAGGGGAATAAAGCTCCAGCTTTTGCACATACTCAAAAACACGGCGCTTTACGATTATTATATAAAAACGCCCTTTCATGTGCTCTCGTATGAGGAATATATAGGGCTTGTCTGCGACATCATAGAGAGGATACCGCAGGATATAGTCATACACCGCATAACGGGCGACGGAAACAAGGCGGAGCTTTTTGCGCCCCGCTGGAGCCTAGATAAAAGAAGGGTGCTCAACGGCA
>CANRNM010000003.1 GCA_947631975.1 uncultured Clostridia bacterium | reverse complement strand
GAAAAAAAAGAAAAATAAAAAATTTTATTTACTTTTCAAAAAGTAAAAAATGAAAACTTTTGCTTCTTTTTGTGCGCAAAAAGAAGAATTATACTTACTTTTATAAAAAGTAAATATGATAGTTAAAAAGGAAGCGTCATCCGCTTCCTTTCCTTCTTAGTTGTTTCCTGCCTGTATGCCTTCGCTTATGAACTTATCATGTATAGCCTCGGCTGCGGCATTAGCCTTATTTTCATCCACGAGCACGGATATTTTTATCTCCGATGTGGATATCATCTTTACATTTATTCCGGCGTCATAGAGCGCCTCGAAGAATGTGGAAGCCACGCCGGGGTTTGTAGCCATGCCTGCGCCCACAGCGGACACCTTAGCCACCTTGTCGTTGTAGCTTATGCTCTCAAAGCCTATTCTTTCCTTGTTGGCGTCGAGTATCTTAACAGCCTCTTCCATCTCGCCTCTTGTAACCGTGAAGGATATATCCTTCGTGTCGTTTCGTCCTATGGACTGAATTATGAGGTCGACGCTTATCTTCTTCTGAGCCATGAGTGAGAAAAGCTTGAAAGCCACGCCGGGCTTATCCTTAACTCCTATTACGGATATTCTTGCAACATCGTTATCTACGGCAACGCCGTTTACCAGCATTTTTTCCACTTTTGTTTCCTCCTTAACAACTGTTCCTTCGGTATCGTGCATGGAACTGCGAACAACTAAATTTACATTATATTTCTTGGCAAGCTCTACGGAGCGGTTATGGAGCACCTTTGCGCCGAGGCTTGCAAGCTCCAGCATTTCGTCATATGTTATCTCGTCCAGCTTTCTGGCATTCTTGACTATTCTGGGGTCGCAGGTGTAAACGCCGTCCACATCGGTATAAATTTCGCAGAGGTCTGCGCCGAGCTTTGCCGCAAGAGCGACTGCCGACGTGTCGGAGCCTCCTCTGCCGAGCGTTGTTACGTCAAGGCGTCTGTTGTAGCCCTGGAAGCCCGTTATTATAACGATGTTCTTTCTCTCGAGCTCGTTTATTATCCTCTCCGTGGATATATCCTTTATCCTTGCGTTGCCGTGGGTGGATGTGGAATATATCTTGCACTGAAAGGCGTTGAGCGATATCACGGTATAGCCGAGAGCCTCTATAGCCATAGCCATAAGAGCGACCGACTGCTGTTCGCCCGTGGAGAGGAGCATATCCATCTCTCTTTTGCTTGCGTGGGGATTTATTTCAGCCGCCTTTTCTATGAGCTCATCCGTTGTGTCGCCCTGTGCGCTGAGCACAACGACCACCCTGTTGCCCTCTCTGTAGCTTTTAACTATAGTCTCGGCAACATGCTTTATTCTTTCGGCATTTGCCACCGATGAACCGCCGAATTTCTTTACTATCAACATAATGCTATGCCTCCATGTCTTCCATTCTTATTGTATTGAGTATGTCGGAAATACCCTCGCTGTTCAAAAGCATATTGAGCCTGTCGTTTATGTCGCCTTCCTCCGCCTTGTCGGTTACGAAGGCAAGCTCGCCGTCGAAGTATTCCATAAACTCCTCCGTTTTAAATATATGCTTTACGGCAGATTTTGCTCTGTCTATGTCGTCGTATTCTATCCTTACGAACTTTCTTACGCTTATGCTGTCTATGCTTTCAAGCTCCTGCTTCTGCTCCGACCAGCCTATGCCGAGGTTCACGTGCTTGTGCTTCACGGCGTCAACTATGTCGGACACAACGGCTGCGGCTGTGGGGAGCTTGCCCGCGCCCCTGCCGTAGAACATTACGTCGCCCAGCATATTGCCTCTTAAAAGTATGGCGTTGAACACATTGTTCACCATGTTCATGGGGCTGTCCTTGTCGACTATGGCAGGCGCAACTCTCGCCCATACCTTGCCGCCCGTAAAGCCTGCCGAAGCCAGAAGCTTTACTGCGCAGCCCATGTTCTTTACATATTCTATGTCCGTCTTTGAAATGTTCGTTATGCCCTCCGTGTATATGTCGTCATAGCTCACGGTCTTTTCGGTAGCCAGAGAAGCGAGTATGGCTATCTTTCGGCAGGCATCGTGTCCCTCCACATCGGCTGCGGGGTTTCTCTCGGCATAGCCCTTCTCCTGAGCTATTTTGAGCACATCGTCATACTCCATGCCGTCCTCCGTCATCTTGGAGAGCATATAGTTGGTGGTGCCGTTTAATATGCCCGTTATGCCCTCTATCTTGTCGGAGGTTATGCTCCTGTTTATGGGTCTTATAATGGGTATGCCGCCGCCCACGGACGCCTCGTAGAGGAAGTTGACATTGTTTTCCTTTGCAATGCGCATAAGCTCTGCGCCGTGCGCCGCCACAAGCTCCTTGTTGGAGGTGCACACGCTCTTGCCCTTTTGCAGGGCGCTCTTTACAAATGTGTAAGCGGGATTTATTCCGCCCATCACCTCTACCACCACTTCTACGCTCTCATCGTTTAATATGTCGTCGTAGTTGTGCGTTATTATTTCCTGCACGGGGTCGCCGGGGAAGTCCCTAAGATCCAGAACATACTTTATGTCTATGCTCTGTCCCGTCCTTGATTCTATGCTCTTTTTGTTGGTGTTCATTACCTCCACAACACCCGAGCCTACAGTGCCGTAGCCTAAAACCGCAATGACTGCCATTGCCTTTCACTCCCTTGCTATTATTTTGAGTCTTAAAACTCCCTTTATTTTTGATATGCCTTCAAGCATTTCTTTCACGCCTGCCGTCATATTTTCGGTGTCAGCCGTTATTGTAACGTTTGCGACGCCTCCGACGGGTATGGTCTGATTGATAGTGAGCACATTTGCTCCGTGCTCTGCCATGATGTTGAGCACAAGCGAGAGCAATCCCGCCTTGTCCTCGAGATCGAATGCAAGCACGGCTATTTTGCCCCTTGTGTTGCCGTTAAGGGGCGAAACGCAGTCCTTATATTTGTAATAAGCGCTCCTGCTCACTCCCGCTTTTTCGACAGCGTCCTGTACCGAGCCTGCCTCTCCTCTGTCCAAAAGCTTTTTTGCCTCCACGACCTTAAGAAAGACCTCGGGCAGTACCCTTCCTTCAACAATGTAATAGTCCGAATTTCCATTCATTTTATGTTCACCCTCTATGTACATTTGTTTCCCATAGAGAGAACTATATCACATTTCAGACAATAATGCAAGCATAAAATTGTTAAAATTCGGTGTACAATTATTTTGGGGTAAAAAAGCGGGTTTTTGCTTGACTTCCGACGCTCTGTTATTTATAATCATATTAATTAGGTATGATTATGGGGACAGTCCCGCAGAATATAAAATCTATTGACTGTTCATAAGAAGAACAACATTATAACAGAGAACAGACAATAGAGCTTTTCGGGACAGTCCCCATCCATGCTGCAAGTGCGGGGACTGTCCCTAAATCAAACAATAAGCAGTCCCAAACGGCAATGTATAAGCCTTATATTTAAAGAAAGCTAAATAAACACAGGGACTGTCCCCAAGCCTTTACGGGAGCTGTCCAAATTTTCAGAAGGACAAAAGCAATGGACATCATAAAAAAACTCGAAAACAGAACATTCACGGACGGCGAGCTTATACGCGTCATAGAGAACGGCTGCGAGGGCTTAAGAGAGCGCGCGGACGAAATAAGGCGGCAGGTATACGGCAGAGCCGTGTACATAAGAGGGCTCATAGAGTTTACTAACTACTGCAAAAACAACTGCTATTACTGCGGTATAAGGCACGGCAACGGCAGGCTTGAGCGCTACCGCCTCACCAAAGAGGAGATACTCCTCTGCTGCGAGGAGGGCTATAGGCTGGGCTTCCGCACATTTGTGCTCCAGGGCGGAGAGGACCCGTATTTCGGCGACGACCTCATATGTGATATTATTTCCGCCATACGCCGTAAATATGAGGACTGCGCCATAACTCTTTCAATAGGCGAAAAGAGCAGGGAGAGCTACGAGGCGTTCTATAAGGCGGGAGCAAACCGCTATCTTTTAAGGCACGAGACTGCGGACAATGCGCACTATTCCAAGCTCCACCCCGCCTCAATGAGCCTTGAGAACAGGAAAAGATGCCTTTTCGACCTCAAGGAGATAGGCTATCAGGTGGGCTCGGGCTTTATGGTGGGCTCGCCGTTTCAGACTGCGCAGAACCTTGTGTCGGACATTCGCTTTCTGATGGAGCTGGAGCCCGATATGATAGGCATAGGACCCTTCATAAGGCACAACGACACGCCCTTTGCAAAATACGAGAGCGGCAGCCTTGAGCTTACGCTGAGGCTCATTTCTATACTGCGCCTTGTCTTCCCTTGGGCGCTTCTGCCCTCCACAACGGCTCTAGGCACAATACACCCCATGGGCAGAGAAATGGGACTCAAGGCGGGAGCAAATGTGGTCATGCCCAATCTTTCGCCCGTGAGCGTAAGAAAGCTCTATTCGCTCTATGACAACAAGATATGCACGGGCGACGAGTCGGCGCAGTGCAGGAGTTGTCTTGAAAACCGCGTAAAAAATGCGGGCTATGAGATAGTTACGGACATAGGCAATGTTAAAAGAAAATAAAAAAATAAAAAAAGGGCTTTACAAAGCAGCTTAATTGTGCTATACTATGTTTAATTTCAAATGAATGTCGATGATTAAGAGTAGTAATCTTTGACCGAGGCTACAGAGAGCTGACGGAGGGTGCAAGTCAGTGCGGAGGTTTCAGACGAATGGACTTATGAGACCTGCGGCGAACGGCGTTTTGGCTTATTAGCTTGCAGCGGGTTCTCCCGTTACAGAGACAGTATATGTAGGTATACGGGATTGGTGGCTTTATTAAGGCGTATTTTCGACCTTGTCCAACTCGGGCAAGGTCTTTTTTTGACCTAGTTTCATCTTCGACCGCTTGAAATTAAATAAGTCATTGAAAAGGAGAATGAAAAAAATGAAAAAATTGAAGACCTTTGTGCGGGAATTTTCGGGCGACACCGAGACCCCCATAACCATTTTTTACAAGTATGTCGGAGACGCGCTCGGCTTCCTGCTGGAGAGCCGCGGCGAGGGCAAGACCAACTTTTCCATAATGGGCAAGAACCCCATGGCGGTGCTCAGCGGAAACGACAGCCTTATAATAGAAGAAAGAGGCAAAAAAACAGAGCTCAAGGGCAGGCTTTTGGACAATGTGAGGAGCTTTTTAAAGAGCTTCAGCGTAACCGACGAGCACGACCTGCCGTTCACGGGCGGACTCTTGGGCGCCATGAGCTACGACATAATAAGGCAGTACGAAAAGCTGCCCGATGAAAACCCCGAAATAGTCGATACGCCCACGGTACACTTCATGGCGTTTGACGAATTTATAATTTACGACCACCTTCACGACAGAATAAAAATAGTCGCTCTTGCGGAAAACGAGGCGGACGCAAAACCCGTGCTCGACAGAATGGAAAGGGAGGTAATGTCCTCCGTTCCTCAGGAACGCTACGAGATAAAGGAGCCCTCGCCCATAAAGTTCACATCTAACATGACTAAGGAAAAATACGAGGGCATAGTTAAAAAAGCCAAGAAATACATATACGACGGTGATATTTTCCAGGTGGTGCTCTCGCAGAGGCTCACAGCCGAAACGGACGACAAGCCCATAGACCTATACAGAAGGCTTAGGGCGATAAATCCCTCGCCCTATCTTTTCTACTTTAACTTCGGCACATACCATGTTGCGGGCTCGTCGCCCGAAATGCTCGTGGAGGTAAAGGGCGACAAGGTGCGCACCTGTCCCATAGCAGGCACAAGAAAGAGGGGCAGGACGCCCAACGAGGACATAGAGATAGCCAAGGGGCTTTTGGACGACCCCAAGGAGAGGGCGGAGCACACAATGCTCGTTGACCTTGCCCGCAACGACATGGGGCGCATAGCCGAGATAGGCAGCGTACATCTGGACGAATTTATGCAGGTGCACTATTACTCCCATGTTATGCACCTTGTTTCCCTCGTGGAGGGTACCAAAAAGGCGGATAAGGACAGCTTCGACGTGCTTTCCACCTTCCTTCCCGCAGGCACGCTTTCGGGCGCGCCCAAGATAAGGGCTATGGAGATAATAGAGGAGCTCGAGGAGGAAAAAAGAGGGCTTTACGGCGGAGCGGTGGGATATTTTGACTTCAACGGAAATATGGACACCTGCATTGCCATAAGGACTATGATAATAAAGGACAAAAAAGTCTATATGCAGGCGGGCGCGGGCATAGTTGCCGATTCCGTGCCCGAAATGGAATATGAGGAGAGCCACAACAAGGTGCGTGCTCTTGTCAAGACGATAGGAGGCGAGGTATAATGATAGTTCTGGTGGACAATTACGACAGCTTTACATACAATCTCTATCAATATCTCGGCGAGTTCGACAGCGATATAAGGGTATACAGAAACGACAGCATAACGGGCAAGGATATACTTGAAATGTCGCCCGACAGAGTTGTCATATCCCCGGGACCCAAGACCCCCGAGGAGGCGGGCAACTGCATTGAGATAATAAAAACGGTAGGCGGAAAAATACCGCTTCTGGGCGTGTGCCTCGGTCATCAGTCAATAGCCGTGGCTTACGGCGGAGTGGTAACAAACGCAAAGGAGCTCTGCCACGGCAAGTATTCCTTCATGGAGCACGACGGCAGAGGCATATTCGAGGGCATTTCAAGCCCCATGCAGGTGGCAAGATATCATTCGCTCTCCGTACAGGCTGAAACCCTCCCGCCTTGCCTCAAGGTGCTGGCTGTCTCCGACGGCGAAATAATGGCAATAAAGCATAAGGACTACGATGTTATAGGACTCCAGTTCCACCCCGAGAGCATAAACACCCCCGAGGGCATGAGGATAGTTGAAAACTTTGTGAAAGGAAAGCTTTGATATGATACTCGACGACATAACGGCTGAAAAGAAAAAATATCTTGAAAGGCACAGCTACAGCTTTGATGTAAAGAGGCTTTGCAAAGCCATGGAAAGCCCCGTTGCCGATTTCAAGGCGGCAATGAAAAGGAAGGGTCTTTCCATAATAGGCGAGGTCAAGAAGGCTTCGCCCTCAAGGGGACTCATTCGCCCCGATTTCGACCCCGTTGCCATAGCCGGGGAATACGAGGGAGCAGTAGACGCCATATCCGTGCTCACGGAGGAAAAATTCTTCATGGGCAAGCCCGAATATCTCAGCGACATACACAAAAGCATACCGCTTCCCCTCTTGAGAAAGGACTTCGTTATAAGCGCAATGCAGATATTCGAGGCGAGAGAGCTGGGCGCGTCCTCCGTGCTCCTCATAACGGCGCTTTTTGACAGCGCATTAAGGCTTAAGGAATATATAGACATCGCAAGGGGCGCAGGCTTGGAGCCTCTTGTGGAAACTCACAACGAGGCGGAGATAGAAACTGCGCTCGAGGCTGGAGCGGAGATAATAGGCATAAACAACCGCAATCTGCTGGATTTCAGCGAGGATATATACACTACCGTAAGACTGCGGGAGAGAATACCCAAGGACAAGGTCGTGCTAAGCGAAAGCTCCATACACACCGCCGAGGATGTGAGGATACTCAAACAGGCGGATATCGACGGTATCCTGGTGGGCGAAAGCTTCATGAAATGCCCCGATATACGCCAAAAAGCAATGGAGTTCAGAAAAGCGTATGACGATTAAGATATGCGGTCTGCAAAGACCCGAGGACGCGGACTATATAAGCGAATTTGAGGAAATAAAATACGCGGGCTTTGTGTTCTTTGAAAAGAGCAGGCGTAACATGATGCCCGAAAGGGTGCTCGAAATAAAAAAGCGCCTGAGACCCGACATAAAGACCGTGGGCGTATTTGCTGAGCACGGCATAGACGAAATAATAGACCTTGCCAAAAGAGCGGAGCTCGATATCTGTCAGCTCCACTCCGACGAGAGCAACGCCGATTGCGGTAAAATAAGCCTGCCCGTCTGGAAGGCGATAGTCATGAAGGACGCTTCCGCCCTTGAAAAGGCGGAGGACTACACAAATGCCGACGGCTTCGTGCTCGATTCCGACAGCGGAAACAAATACGGCGGCACGGGCAGGACCTTCGACTGGCAGACGGCGGAGAGCTTCAGCAGAAAATATTTCACCGTGCTTGCGGGCGGCATAAGCCATGAAAATATACTTAGGGCATACGGCATAGTAAAGCCCAATGTGGTGGACTTAAGCTCCTCCGTGGAGGAGAACGGTTATAAAAGCTATGAAAAAATAAAGCAGTTGATACACACTGTAAGAAAGGGAGAGAACTATGGAAATTAAAAAGGACTTCGGAATTTACGGCGGTCAGTTTGTGCCGGAAACTCTTATGAGCGTTTTGAAGGTGCTTGAAAAGGAGTTTGAGGAATACTGCTCCACGGACGAATTCAAAAACGACTACATGTACTACATGAAGCAGTATGTCGGCAGACCCTCGTCTCTTTACTTTGCCGAAAGGCTCACAGAGGAGCTCGGCGGAGCCAAGATATATTTAAAGAGGGAGGACCTCAATCACACGGGCGCGCACAAGATAAACAACGCCCTCGCGCAGGCGCTTCTTGCCAAAAAAATGGGCAAGACAAAGGTCATAGCCGAGACGGGCGCAGGTCAGCACGGCGTTGCTACGGCTACGGTCGCTGCGCTTTTCGGCATGGACTGCGAGGTTTACATGGGCGTTGAGGACATAGAGAGGCAGAAGCTCAACGTTTTCAGAATGGAGCTTCTGGGCGCAAGGGTAGTTCCCGTTTCAAGCGGCACGGGCACGCTCAAGGACGCCACAAACGAGGCTATAAGAACATGGGTCGCAAGAGCCGAGGACACATTTTATATCATAGGCTCTGCCGTGGGACCCCACCCCTATCCCACAATGGTAAGGGAATTTCAGAAGATAATAGGCGAGGAGACCCGCAGACAGATGCTTGAAGCCGAGGGCAGACTTCCCGACAAGGTTTATGCCTGCGTGGGCGGCGGCTCCAACTCCATAGGTATGTTTTATCCCTTCGTGGGCGACGAGGGCGTTAAGCTCATAGGCGTAGAAGCGGCAGGCCACGGACTTGAAACGGGCGAGCACGCGGCGGCATTTTCGCCCAATTCAAAGGTGGGCGTACTGCACGGCATGAAGACTTATCTCCTCCAGGACGAGGACGGACAGATAAAGACGGCTTATTCTATAAGCGCAGGCTTGGACTATCCGGGCGTAGGTCCCGAGCACGCCTATCTGCACGACATAGGCAGAGTGGAATACACATCAATAACGGACGACGAGTCCATAGAGGCATTCAAGGCGCTCTGCAGGCTGGAAGGCATTATGCCCGCCATAGAAAGCTCCCACGCTCTTGCGCAGGCAATGAAGGACGCTCCTTCTATGGATAAGAATGACATTATAGTTGTCTGTCTTTCGGGCAGAGGCGACAAGGACGTGCACACCGTTGCAAAGTATCTTGGAAAGGAGATATAATTTTATGAACAGGATAGACAAAAGGTTCAACGAAATAAAGGCGGAGGGCAGAAAAGCGCTCATTCCCTACATTTGCTCGGGCGATCCCTCCGTCGAAAATACCGAAAGGCTCGTTTACGCTCTTGAGGAGGCGGGCGCGGACATAATAGAGCTGGGCATACCCTTCTCCGACCCCCTCGCCGACGGTCCCGTCATTCAGGCGGCAGGCTTAAGAGCCTTCAAGGGCGGCTATAGGATAGACGACACCTTCAGAATAATAGAAAATGTCAGAAAAAGGAGCCACATACCCCTCTGCATAATGGTGTACTACAGCTCCATACTCGGCTACGGCAGGGAGAGATTTTTGGAAAACTGCATAAGAGCCGACATAGACGGACTTATAATACCCGACCTTCCCTATGAGGAATATGACGAGTTCAAGCCCCTTGTGGACAAGACAAGCATATATATGATACCCCTTGTGGGGCTTACATCGGGCGATAGGATACCCACACTTGTGAAGGACGCAAAGGGCTTTGTTTACTGCGTTTCGTCCATGGGCGTTACGGGCGAGAGAAAGGAATTTGACTCCAGAGTGGAGGGCTTCGTGAAGGAAGTGAAGAAAAACACGGACACCCCCGCCTGCATTGGCTTCGGCATATCCTGCAAAGCCGATGTGGATAAATTCGACGAGTTCGCCGACGGCTGTATAATAGGCTCCGCCATAATAAGAAAAATAGCCGAAACCGACTGCGATATAGAAAAGGTGAAGGCGTTTGTGAGCGGGTTAAGATGAATGATAAATGAAAAATATATTTTATTGGTTTTGAAAATAAAATAAAAATTTCTTACTTCTTTAAAATTAAAGAAGTTAATATAAAAAAGAGGCTGTTTCCAGCCTCTTCTTCTATATAAAGTATATTGACATAGCATCAATATACGCTCAAATAATTATCTATCTCCCACTGGCTTACGAACATTCTGAACGAATCCCATTCAGCCATCTTTGACTTATAGAACGCCTTATAAGCGTGCTTTCCGAGAACCTCCTTAACAAGTCCGTCCTCCTCCATAACTCTGAGAGCCTCATAAAGGTTGCCGGGAAGGTTCTTTACGCCGAGCTCGTCTCTTTCCTCCTGAGTAGACCTAAAGAGGTTTACATCTACGCTCTCGGGAGCGGGAAGGTTGTTCTTGATACCGTCAAGACCTGCAGCAAGACAGCATGCCAGGCAGAGATATGGGTTGGTTGACGGGTCGGGACTTCTAAGCTCTATTCTTGTGCCTGCGCCTCTTGAAGCGGGTATTCTTATGATATCCGTTCTGTTTGATGCAGACCAAGCAATGTAGCAGGGAGCCTCATAGCCGGGTACAAGTCTCTTGTAGGAGTTAACAAGGGGATTTGTAACAGCCGTGATGCCCGCAACATGCTTAAGCACACCTGCTATGAAGCTGTAAGCGGTGTCGGAGAGCTGAAGCTCCGTAGTAGGATCGAAAAATGCGTTCTTGCCGTCCTTGAAAAGCGACATATTGGTGTGCATACCCGAACCGTTTATACCAAATATAGGCTTGGGAATGAATGTAGCGTGAAGACCGTACTTCTTGGCGATAGTCTTAACTACAAGCCTGAATGTAACAACGTTGTCGGCAGTTGTAAGAGCGTCCGCATACTTGAAATCTATCTCGTGCTGACCCTCTGCAACCTCATGGTGAGATGCCTCGATCTCATAGCCCATTGCCTCGAGCGTAAGGCAGATATCCCTTCTTGCGTCCGTGCCGAGGTCTACGGGGTCAAGGTCGAAGTAGCCTGCCTCGTCGTTTGTATCGGTAGTAGGTCTTCCGTCGTCGTCCGTCTTGAATAAGAAGAACTCGCACTCATTACCTACATTGAATGTATAGCCGAGCTTTTCAGCCTCCGCCATCTGTCTTTTAAGAATTCCTCTGGGGTCGCCCTCAAAAGGCACCTCGTTCTTGCTGTCGTAAACATCGCATATAAATCTGGCAACCTTGCCCTTCTGGGGTCTCCAGGGGTAAATAACGAATGTATCAAGATCGGGTCTTAAGTACATATCGGACTCCTCTATTCTTGCGAAGCCCTCTATTGAAGAACCGTCGAACATCATACCGTCCTCAAGCACCTTTTCAAGCTGTGAGCGAGTAACGGCAACATTCTTGGGTATGCCCAGAACGTCGATAAACTGAAGTCTTATAAACTCAACATCGTTTTCATCACAAATCTTAATGATCTGTTCCTTTGTGTACTTAGCCATTTTAAAGTCTCCTTCCGATTTAAAAAACTTAGAAATTTTCGGCGGGTATTGCCCGCTTTTGCTTTTGCAAAAACAAAACGGGTGCTTGGATACACAGTATCCAAACACCCTTGTTATGTAAATTATTATACTCACATAAATTTAAAATGTCAACAACAAAATTGAATTTTGCCTTTTTTTATTTAATCTGTATAATTATGCCGACTTTTGATTTTAATTTTGTGCAATTTATCTATATAATATTTCCTCTCTCTTGGGTCCGTTGCTGACCATAGATATTTTCACGCCCAGCTCCTTTTCAATAAATTCCACATAAGCCTTGGCCTCTTTCGGGAGCTCGTCATAGCTCTTTATGCCCCTTATGTCGCTTTTCCAGCCGGGGAGAGTTTCATATACGGGCTTTGATTTATAGAGCTTATCGGTGGTGAGGAAGTCCTTGTATACCTTGCCCTCGTATTCGTAGCCCGTGCAGATATGGAGGGTATCCATATAGCTGAGCACGTCAAGGCAGGTCATGCAAACCTCCGTTGCGCCCTGTATCTCACAGCCGTAGCGTGTGGCAACGGCGTCAAAATAACCCACTCTCCTGGGTCTGCCCGTAGTGGCGCCGAATTCGCCCTTGTCGCCGCCCCTTCTCCTAAGCTCGTCGGCTTCATCGCCGAAAAGCTCCGTTACAAAAGGACCTGCGCCCACAGCCGAGGAATAAGCCTTCGTTATAACGGTTATGTTCTTTATCTCATAGGGCGGTATGCCTGCGCCGACTGCGGAATAGCCCGCAAGAGTGGAGGAGCTTGTAACATAGGGATAGATTCCGTGGTCGGTATCCTTGAGAGAGCCGAGCTGACCCTCGAGAAGTATATTTTTGCCCTCCTTTATTGCATTCCTCAAAAACTTTGAGGTGTCTGCGACATGGGGCTTTATAAACTTTGCATAGCCCTTCAATATATCGAATACCTCCATATAGTCCACGGGCTCCTTGTCATAGAGGTACTTGAACTGTATATTCACCTTTTCATACATTGTCTTAAGCTTTTCGAGCAGAAACTCCTCGTCGTAGAGCTCCCACACCTGCACGCCCGTCTTGGAATACTTATCGGCAAAGAAGGGCGCAATACCGCTCTTTGTGGAGCCGAATTTCTTGTCGCCCAGTCTTTCCTCCTCGTATACGTCCATGAGCACATGGTGAGGCATGAGCACCTGCGCCTTGTCGCTTATGAGAAGATTGAATTTGATTCCCGCGTCGGTGAGCTGTTTTATTTCCTCCTTGAGCGAGGCGACATTGAGCGCAACGCCGTTTGCTATGACATTTGTTATATGCTCGTGAAAAACACCGCTGGGAAGCTGATGCAGGGCAAAGCGTCCCTTGTCGTTTATGATGGTGTGTCCCGCGTTGGCTCCGCCCTGAAATCTCACAACTATATCGGAGCTGTCCGCGCACATATCCGTTATCTTGCCCTTGCCCTCGTCGCCCCAGTTGGCGCCCACAATAGCTCTTATCATATAAAAACCTCCCTTTAGACAGTCAATTCGGCATCGCCTATGAGGCTCTGCTTATTCTTGTCCAGAACAGGCTGTACCTGCTCCGTGATATATTCCTCTACCTGCTGAGGCGCCCTGCCCACAAAGTTCTTGGGCTCCAGCACCTTGTAAAGGTCCTCAAGGCTCATGCCGAACATGGGCTCCTTGGCTATCCTCTCCATAAGGTCGTTCTTTCCGCCCTCCTGCTTCACAACGGCTGCCGCCTCCATGGAGAGCTCTCTTATCCTCTCGTGGAGCTCCTGCCTGTCGCCGCCTCTTTTAACGGCGTCCATCATTATATTCTCGGTAGCCATGAAGGGAAGCTCCTCCATAAGCCTGCGCTCTATGACCTTGGGATAGACCACAAGTCCGCCCGCAACATTCAAATATATATTGAGTATAGCGTCGCAGGCGAGGAAAGCCTCGGGTATTGCTATACGCTTGTTTGCGCTGTCGTCAAGCGTCCTCTCGAACCACTGCGCCGAAGCCGTGATCGCAGGATTGAGGGCGTCGGTCATGATATATCTTGCAAGAGAGGCTATTCTCTCGCTTCTCATGGGATTTCTCTTGTAAGCCATGGCGGAAGAACCTATCTGATTTTTCTCGAAGGGCTCCTCCATTTCCTTAAGGTGCTGCAAAAGGCGCATATCGTTTGAAAACTTGGTGCAGCTCTGTGCTATACCGCTGAGCACATTTAAGAATATGGAATCCAGCTTTCTGGTATAGGTCTGACCGCTGACAGCAAACACACCGCTGTAGCCGAGCTTTTCGGCTATCATAAGGTCGAGCCTTTTCACCTTGTCCGTGTCGCCCTCGAAGAGCTCCATAAACGAAGCCTGTGTGCCCGTTGTTCCCTTTGAGCCCAAGAGCTTTGCGTTTGAGAGCACAAAGTCTATCTGCTCCAGATCCATCATAAGGTCCTGTATCCAGAGGCAGGCTCTCTTGCCGACGGTAGTGGTCTGCGCCGCCTGGAAATGAGTGAAGCCGAGAGTTGGCATATCCTTATATTTCATGGCGAAGGCAGAGAGCTTATTTATGACCGAAAGCACCTTCGCGCGTATGAGCTTCATGGCTTCCACCATTATTATAACATCCGTGTTGTCGCCGACATAGCAGCTTGTGGCGCCTAAGTGGATTATGCCCTTAGCCTTGGGGCATTGCAGACCGTAGGCGTACACATGCGACATTACGTCGTGGCGCACTATTTTTTCTCTCTCCTGCGCTTCCTCGTAGTTTATATCGTCCTTATGAGCCTTAAGCTCGTCTATCTGTTCCTGTGTTATGTCAAGCCCCAGCTCCTTCTCGGCTTCGGCAAGCGCTATCCACAGCCTGCGCCATGTCCGAAACTTCATGTCGGGCGAAAATATGGCTTTCATTTCTTCGCTTGCATATCTGGAATTGAGGGGGCTTTCGTATTCGTTTTTCATATTTATCCTCCGTTTTTTATTTCAGCAGATGCTCCACTTCTACGCTGTAATTGCCCGTGAAGCAGGCGTCGCAGAAGCCGCAGCTGCTATTCGGCGCTATCTTATGCAGATTTTCAATGCTGAGATAGTCGAGGCTGTCGGCATTTATTATCTTTGCCGTTTCCTCTATGGTGTGGCTGTTGGCTATGAGCTGGTCCCTGTCGGGTATGTCAGTGCCGAAGAAGCAGGGCCATGTGAAGGGCGGAGCGGAAACTCTCACATGCACTTCCTTTGCGCCCGCGTCCCTTAAAAGACTGACTATTCTCTCGCTCGTGGTGCCTCTTACTATGCTGTCGTCCACCATTATGACTCTCTTGCCGTTCACTGCGCTCTTGAGCACATTAAGCTTGAGCTTAACGGCTATCTCTCTGTCGGACTGCGTGGGCTTAATGAAGGTGCGGGCTATGTATTTGTTCTTTATAAAGCCCGTATCAATGGGTATACCGCTTTCCTCGGAATAGCCCTGAGCCGCGGAAAGTCCCGAATCGGGCACGCCTATGACTATATCCGCCTCCACGGGCGACTGCTTTGCAAGGAAGGCGCCTGCCCTCTTTCGGCACTCGTGCACCACCTCGCCCGCTATGGAGCTGTCGGGGCGCGCGAAGTAAATATGCTCGAATATGCAAAGGCTCGTCCTCTGACTGCCGCAGAGCTCCGTGTCGCTTCGCATTTCGCCGTCCTCTATTGTTATTATCTCGCCGGGAGTAACATCTCTTACAAATTCCGCGTCTATGGCGTCAAAGGCGCAGGTCTCGCTTGAAAAAATTATGGCGTTGTCCCTCTTGCCCAGCGAAAGCGGTCTGAAGCCCCAGGGGTCTCTTGCCGCCACCATTTTGTTGGGGCTCATGACTATAAGCGAAAAAGCGCCCTTAAGAAGCTTCATGGCATTCTTGACAGCCTTTTCTATAGAGCCCGAATTTATCCTCTCTCTGGCTATGAGATAGGCTATTATCTCCGTGTCAGCCGTAGTCTGGAATATGGCGCCGTTTCTCTCGAGCTTGGAGCGTATCTCCGCGGCGTTTGTAATGTTGCCGTTGTGGCTTATGGCAAGCTGTCCCTTGACATATCTGAGCACAAGGGGCTGAACATTCTCTCTCAGCGAGCCTCCCGCCGTGGAATATCTCACATGACCTATTGCCATTCTGCCCTTGAGCTTTTCGAGCTTTTCCTCGTCGAAAACCTCGTTCACAAGCCCCTGGTCCTTGTAGTGATATATTTCTCTGTCTCTGTTTACGGCTATTCCGCAGCCCTCCTGTCCTCTGTGCTGCAGAGCCACAAGCCCGTAATAAGCAGTAACTGCGGGATTGCCTTCGGGCTCATATATGCCGAACACACCGCATTCCTCATGAAGTTTAGCCATTATTCATACCTCCGAATGAGCTTTTACTTTCCGTAATATTCCGTAAGTCTTCCCCATACCTCTCTGTATACGTCTCCGAACTCTCCGAGATCCAGCCTGAACCTATCCTTGTCAAGCTTCTTGTTTGTCTCTGCGTCCCAAAGACGGCAGGTGTCGGGGCTTATCTCGTCGGCAAGCACTATCTCGCCGTCGGCTGTCCTGCCAAGCTCTATTTTGAAGTCCACAAGCTTTATGCCTATGTTCATAAATATCTTTTTGAGTCCCTCGTTCACCTTGAAGGCTATGTCGGATATCTCGTCTATTTCTTCTCTTGTTACTGCTCCGAGGGCTATAGCCTGGTAGTCGTTTATGAGGGGGTCGCCCAGCTCGTCGTTTTTGTAGCTGAATTCAAGAGTGGGCGATATGAAGGGCGTGCCCTCCTCTACTCCGTATCTCTTTGAGAAGGAGCCTGCCGCAATATTTCTTACTATTACCTCAAGGGGTATTATATCCACCCTTTTGACAAGCGTCTCCCGCGGAGAAAGCTCCTCCACAAGATGAGTCCTTATGCCCTCTTTTTCGAGAAGTCTGAAAATAAAGTTTGCCATTTGGTTGTTTATTATGCCCTTGCCCTCGAACGAGCCCTTTTTAAGTCCGTTGAAGGCTGTGGCGTCGTCCTTGTATTCAAATATGCAAAGCGTGGGGTCGTCCGTAGAAAACACCTTTTTTGCCTTGCCCACATAGAGTAGATCAAGCTTTTCCATTTTTATTACCTCGCTGTATGTATTTTTATTTATATAAAGGCGGATGCGCTCCGCAATATTTATACACATATACTATAACAGATTTCTGTATAAATATCAATTGTATTTTTGTAATAAAGTTGTTAATTTTACATGGCGCGCGGTCTTGTCGGAGCTTGAAGCAAAAAACCGCCTTGACTTGTCAAGACGGTTTGTGTCAATAGAATATCTTATTGTATGAATTTTTTACATACAAATCATACCCCTTCAGTCAAGCTAACGCCTATCAGAACTTTCCCTTCGGGAAAGTTCTGACACCCGAAGGGCGACTGAAGGGTCAAAAAAGTATTTTATCGACACGTAGCAATACTATATTATAATGCTAACAGATTTTGTCTGCTTCGTCAAGCGGTATACTTCACGAAAATATGTCGGTATAATAGGGTAAGATGCTAACATATATTGACGGATATGCTTTTTTTATGTTATAATTAAAGCATTAATACTATTCAAAGGAGGACATTACAATGAAAAAATTAAATGCTTTACTGCTGGCTTCGGCTCTTGCTTTTTCGGCGCTTTTGTGCGCTCCCGCTTATGCGGACGACGGAGTGAGCGTTGAGGTGAACGGCGAAAAGATAGACTTCACGGGCGACCAGGCTCCCGTTATAATCGAGGGCAGGACGCTTGTACCCTTCCGCGCAGTGTTTGAAAAGATGGGCGCGGAGGTAAAGTGGTTTGAGGATATAAAGCTCTGCGAGGCAAGCCTCGGAGGAATAGTGTGCGACATAGAGATAGGCTCAAAAACCGTCGCCATAGGCGACCTTTCGACTGTTGAAAGCGATGTACCCGCTCAGATAATAAACGGTAGGACAATGGTTCCCTTGAGAGTGCTCTCCGAGGTGCTCGGAGCGGAGGTGGAATGGGACGCAGCCGATAAAAGAGTGAGCATAACTCCGCCCACAGTATATGACAACGAAGTTCCCGAGGAGCTCGACATAACATTTGCCGACGCTTCCGCAGAAAACAGCGAAAACAGTGTTTCCGTAAGCTATTCTTATCCCGTTATATCGGACAAGGCGCCCTTTACGGCACGCGAAAAGCTCAACAAGCTCATGAAGTCGGACGCAGAGCAGGCTGCCCTTTCGCTTGCCGAGGCATCGAGTGAAAACGACGCCATAACCTGCGAGACCTCCTGCGAGGCAGGCATACTCACAGTTAAATACACGGCTTCAAGCGGAGCATTGGAGGACGAAATAAACTATGTAGTCATATTCGGCGCGCATATTGACAGCGACAAGCTGGAACAATACAGACAGACGGCAAAGGCTCTCGATGAGGCCGAGGCCAAGTCCGTGCATAATTATACAATAAAGGAATACGGCGAGAACAAGACGGCGAAGGACGAAACTCCTTATATAAATATAATTGTGCAGTATCCCGAGTTTGAAGGAGAGCAGAACGCCGACATAAACAAAAAATTTGAGGAGGATGCAAAGCAGGCGGGCAGCGATTTTATAGAAAAATACAGCGCCGATGCCGAGAAATACTACAACGACCCTCCGCAGAAGCTCTTTGAGGTGCCCTATATCTACACTTGCTTATGCGACGTAAGCTTTGAGGGCGACATTGCGACCGTTACAAACACCTACAGCGAAACACGCTATGAAAACGGCGCAGAGGCTCCCACGGAGGAAAGCAAAACAGAGACCTTCAATGTGGATGTGGCTTCGGGAAAGATAGTAAAGTAATAAAAAAGAAATAAGCTTTACACAAAGTTTTATTTTATAACACCTTTATAATGTGAATAGATGTTGACAACGGGGCATTTTAAATTTAAAATTAATGTAAGACTGCATTTAAAGGCGTTAAAGAGGTAATTTATATGGATAAGTACACTTATATAGAGCGAATATTGCTTCTGGCAAAAATGAATTTCGTATATGTAAATATAGACGCTGTTTTTTCCGATGAGAGCGAGAACTACAGACGGCCTGTTTCTCCCGCTGCGGGCGAGAAATTTTCCGTGAGGATAAGGACCGCAAGGGACAACATAGACACCGTCAAGCTCTGCTACGGCGGAGAAAAGCATACCATGCGCGTTGCCGAAAGCGACGAAAGGTTCGACTACTACAGCTATACCCTGACCTGCGGCAGCGAAAGGGCGGAATATTACTTTGAGCTTAAAAACAAGGAAAGAGTGTACTACTACAACAAGCAGGGATTTGTAAAAAACCTCAATCCCGACTTCAACTTTATTGTGATACCCGATTTTAAGACGCCCGACTGGGCAAAGGGCGCCGTTATGTATCAGATATATGTAGACCGTTTCTACAACGGCGACAAAACAAACGACGTAGTCGACAACGAATACGCCTATCTCGGCGTTACGGCAAAGGCTGTAAAGGACTGGGACGCTCCCGTTGAAAATCTGGATGTGTGCAATTTCTACGGCGGAGATCTCAAGGGCGTTATGGACAAGATGGAATACCTCAGAGATTTAGGCGTGGAGGTAATATATTTCAATCCCATTTTTGTATCGCCCAGCAACCACAAATACGACACGCAGGACTACGACAGCGTTGACCCCCACTACGGAGTTATAATAAACGACGGCGGAAAGCCCCTTGAGGACGGCAAAAAGGACAACGCCGAAGCCAGCATGTATATGATAAGGACCACCGACAAGGAGAACCTTGAAGCCAGCAACGCCCTTATGGCAGAGCTTATAGCCCTTGCGCACAAAAACGGCATAAGGGTCATATTGGACGGCGTTTTCAACCACTGCGGAGCCTTCAACAAGTGGCTCGACAGGGAGGGCTTCTACAAAAGAAACGGCTATCCCGACGGCGCTTTCATGAGCGAGAGCAGTCCTTATCACAACTTCTTCAGCTGGCACGGCGGACACTGGCCCGGCAACGAGAACTACGACGGCTGGTGGGGACACGCAAACCACCCCAAGCTGAACTTTGAAGGCTCCAAGGAGCTCTACGACTACATTATAGGCATAGGCAAAAAGTGGGTGTCGCCTCCCTACAACGCAGACGGCTGGAGGCTTGATGTGGCTGCCGACCTCTGCACGAGCAAGGAATACAATATGCAGTTCTGGCGCGACTTCAGAAAGGCTGTGAAGGAGGCAAACCCCGACGCCATAATACTTGCCGAGCACTACGGCGACCCGAAGGACTGGCTCGGAGGCGACCAGTGGGACACGGTCATGAACTACGACGCCTTTATGGAGCCCATCACATGGTTTCTGACGGGCATGGAAAAGCACAGCGAGCAGTGCGCTTGGGATAAATTCAATAACTCTGCGGACTTTGAGAGCAGTATGCGCTACTTTATGTCGCGCTTCAGCTATGAGAGTCTTTCCGTAGCCATGAACGAGCTCTCAAATCACGACCATTCAAGATTCCTCACAAGGACAAACAAAAAAATGGGCAGGCTCCACACCATGGGAAGCGAGGAGGCGAACACGGGCATAAACAAGGACATAATGCGCGAAGCCATCACCTTCCAGATGACATGGATAGGCGCGCCCACGATATACTACGGCGATGAAGCGGGGCTTACGGGCTGGACAGACCCGGACTGCCGCCGTCCCTATCCCTGGGGCAGAGAGGACAAGGATCTCATAAGGTACTACAAAAAGCTGATAGCCATACACAAGAAATACAGAGCGCTTTCATTCGGCTCGCTCGACTATCTCTACATGGGCTACGGCATAATGTGCTACGGCAGGTGGACGGACAAGGAGAAAATAATAGTTATAATAAACAACAACGACACATCGCAGGAAATAACCGTGCCCGCATGGCGCACGGAGGTGAAAAACGGCACCGTGTTCACAAGGATACTGCAATCCGGCGAGGGCGACTGGGACACGCAGAAACAGCATTATTCCGTAAAGGACGGCTGTCTGAAGGTCAAGTGCAGGGCGCAGGGAAGCTGTATACTTGCGTATACTGCCGAATAAATTAAGGAAGTGGCGCTATGCGCGTTGATATCTGCCAGACAAAAATTGTGTGGGAAAACAAAAGCGAAAATATTTCAAATGCCGAGAGGCTCATCGCCGAAAGCTCTGCGGATATACTGCTGTTTCCCGAGATGAGCTTTACGGGCTTTTCCATGAACACCGAGCTTACGGGCGAAAACGACGGATATACCCTGCACAAAATGAACACGCTTTCCAAGAAATACGGCAAAGCCGTGGGCTTCGGTTGGGTATTCAAGGACGGAGAAAAGGCTGAAAATCACTACACCGTAACAGACGGCGGCGAGGTGCTTTCGGACTATGTAAAGATACACCCCTTCAGCTACGGCGGGGAGAATAAATATTTCAAGGGCGGAGATAAGCTTTCGCCCTTTGAATTTATGGGCTTTAAATTTCTGCCTGCCATATGCTATGACCTCCGCTTCCCCGAAATTTTCAGGGCATACGAGGCGGATATAATAATAGTGCCTGCCAACTGGCCCGAGGCAAGGCAGGAGCACTGGAGCACGCTTCTAAAGGCGCGGGCAATAGAAAACAGATGCTATGTGATGGGCATAAACTGTACGGGCGATATAGGGGACATACGATATGGGGGCGGCAGCGCGCTCATTGACCCCGACGGAAATATGCTCGCTTCGGCAGAAAATAAAGAGGGCACAATGACCGTAGATTTAGAAAACGATGTAACAAAATATAGGGAAAAATTCCCCGCATTGGGGGATAAGAGAAGAGATGTGTATATAAGGTTGCAGCCGTTTTGATTGCATTATGAAGGTGAAGTAGGTTTTGAAGGGCTAAATTATCATTTATCAAACAGAAAATGGTATAATTTAGATATGATAATTTCATTTGGTTATCGTATACGGAGTATAACGGCAACTCATTTCAGAAAATATGTACCCAACGCTTAAAAGAAAAAAATATAAAGAAAAAAGTGAAGCAAAACAAAAAATAAGAAAAGAGAGCTTACGTGTGTAGGCGCTCTTTTTTTGCAAAATATTTAATATACTTGTGTAAAAAATGTGAGAAGCTGCTCCTTACCTAACCGACAAGTCGGAAAATTGTACCCGACGGCTCTAGAGTGGGCAGTTTCCTTAGCCGCAGAATATCACAAAAAAACAGAGGGAGAAATCTCCCTCTGTGCAGACTGTCGAAAAAGTAAATTTATACCAAATATAAACCCTTCCACCAATTCATCACAAAGCAAGCTTTGCTTGAATTGGTCCCCCTTCCCTTACGCCCTAACGGGCTAAAGGACGGCTTATAATGTTTTAAAATCTAACGGCAGATTTCTTCCACCCAGAGGATACAACACTATAAGGCGTCCTTGCGAAGTCAGCACTTTCGGCTACGCCGAAAGCCGCCGCCCTGTTTTACTGTTCCTATCGGTCAAAGGGGACTGTCCTGCGAAGTTGGGACTGTCCCCAACTTTAGGCGGCGTCCGATAAATCTTTCGGTGCAATGCAGGGAAGCTGGCATTTGAATCGGAAAGATTAATCCGACGATGCCGTAAGGCATCGCTTTCCCGAAGGGAAAGTTCTGATACCCGAAGGGCGACTGAAGGGTCAAAAAAAACATTTTATCGAAACGCAGAACAGAGGGAGAAATCTCCCTCTGTTAATTTTAGATTGATTATTCTACAGCAATCTTGAATAACAAAGCTTCATATGCATTAGCAAATTCATATGTGCCTGCTGTTGTTGCTGTTATCTTTGCCGGTTTAGCAGCTGAATCATCTCTGCCGGGCATTGCACCACTGTATACTTCTTTTCCTGTAGGATCTGTTACAGTAACCTTATCTTTTGCAGCATTATTGTTTGCAGCCATATAAAGAACTATAGTTCCGGGCTCCTTCAAAGTAACAGAAAATTTACTATTTTTAGCAATTACTATAGTGTCATTAAATACACTGCCATTATCGGTTGAATATGCAGTACGCTTATTATCTGGTGTTACTGAAGCTGTTATACCAGTTATCCAGTTAGGCATTGTTCCGCCTTCTGTTGCTGTCCAGCTATCGCCTGCATTTGCTCCCTCGCCCGAAGGTGCGGAAGTTTCGGGCTCTGACGGCTGCTCGGATGAAGTAGTCTCGGAAGACTGTTCGGATGAAGTTGTCTCGGAAGGCTGTTCGGGTGTTGAACCGCCCTCTACAGCGTCAACATCAATGCCGTAGATCTCGGGGTTAGTGCTTTGACCGATAAGATAAACAGTATCGCCTGCCTTAAGATCAACAGTTACTATCTCAAATCTTGCAGTTGTTGTATCTATATTCTTGACTGTGTGTGCATTGTTGCCGTCAATAGCTGCAAACAAGAGACCTTTACCCTCGGGAATTATCATTGCAAGAGAAACCTTAGCTGCCGCTGTTGCCTCTATCTTAGCCATTACACGATAATTTGTTGATGATCCGCCGTCAAGTTTCAAAGATGTATTAATACCTGTTGACTTAAGTCTGTTTTCCTGTACAACACCGCCAAATGTTGCATCACCCAGACCGTCTTTGTCCTTCTCTTCCTTTGATCTCTGTTGATATTCAAGAGCCTGACCCGCAGATATGGTTACGCCGTCCTTTGTAAAGATTACATCGCCTGCAGCCAATGTCTTACCTGCTACATACTCGGGAGTATAGTCAAATCTGAATGCTCCTGCCGTTGTGCCCTCGGAAGGATTCTCCTGTGCCGTTGTTGTAGTAGGTGCTGCTTCTGTTGTAGCCTCGGGAGCCTTCTCGGTCGTCTGCTGTGCAGCTGTTGTGGGCTGTGCTGTTGTTGTAGCCTGTGCAGCCGTTGTGCCCTCTGTGGGCTGTTCGGGTGTTGAGCTGCCGCCTTCAACTATACCTACATAAGGATCTGAAAGTGAAACATTTCTATCCACTACTTTCTTTGATGTAGTTGAAAATACGGAATCAACAGAAGATACATCAAGATCTGTCAAGGTCGTTGTTATACCGTCAATAGTTACATCGGCTGTCTTAGCGTCCAAATCAATAACTATTGTATATTCATACTTCTTATTAGCTTCAAGAGTGCCAAGCTTTGTATAAGCCGAGCCGTTCTTTCTTACCGAAAGATCACCCGATGTTTCGCCGCCGCCAAAGCCAACTATTTCTGAAGCTGTGCCGTCCGCTTTCTTGCCTCTTATCTGAATAAACATCCACTTGCTGCCGACTTTGGTCGGAGTAGCCGTACCCGATATTACTACCTTACCCTTTGTCTGCTCTGCAAAAGGTATTGTAAGCTTTGCCGCTGCTGTTGAGGAACTGTCGGTAAGTGTCCATGTCTTAGTAGCATCGTCATGTGTTACGCTTACGCCGGCGCCTGTGTCGTTGGGATCATCCGAATCAATGCCCGTTTCAGCATTACCAAGCTCAACGGGAGTTGAAACTATACCTGCCGTTGTGCCCTCGGAAGGATTCTCCTGTGCCGTTGTTGTAGTAGGTGCTGCTTCCGTTGTAGTCTCGGGAGCCTTCTCGGTCGTCTCCTGTGCCTGTGTAGTAGCTTGAGTAGGTCCTGCCTGAGTTGTGGGCGCTGCCGTTGTGCCCTCTGTGGGCTGTTCGGGCGTTGAGCCGCCGCCAAGGTCGACCTTGCCCTCGCAAGGCATAGTGTATGAAGAATCAAGTATCTTCTGGAGTATCATTGCTACGTCCTGAGAATCTACCTTATTATCAAGGTTAACATCGTTTCTGCCGGGGTCGGGAGCAACGCTGCCCTTGAGTATCTGAGTAAGAAGAATATCTACGTCGTCTATCTTTCTTTCGCCTGTCTTATTGACATCGCCGTAAAGATCCTCGTATGGGTCTTCCGTAGTATTCTCGGTATCCTTCTCTGTGGAAGGATTAGTTGTTGTCTGCGACTGATCTGTTGTTGTGGTAGTTGCAGATGTTGTAGTAGTTGCCGATGTTGTGGTAGTTGCAGAAGATGTTGTCGGCTGAGTCTGAGTCTCGGTTGAACTTGAGCCGTAATAAACCTCTACTCTCTCAATGTTTATACCCTTTGTTAATGAGCAGATATAATAAGTACCTGCTTCGGGAAGGTCAACGGAAGCATTTGAACTTGTTGCTATAGTTCCTACGACCTTACCTGTTGAATCAAGTATATTTATAGTTCTTGTATCCGAGCCTGTGGATTCACCCGAAACAAATATCTTGCCTGCTTCCTTAACATCTACGGATATAAGTCTCTTGCCTGTTGCAAAGTCGCCGCCGCCGCCAAGCGCAATACCCTTGCTCTCGCTTACGGTAACCTTGTCGGTAGTATTTGTTATGAGTTTGAAAGCGCCGTCTGTGCCATAGCTGCCCGTTGCCTTGTTGCTGCTTGAATATTCTCCCTCGGGGATATCTGCAAAACCGTCAAGCACAAGGTCTGCTGCGCCTATTACTTCTCCGCCCGTGCTGCTGCCCGAACCGCCTGTTGCCTTATTGCCTGCGGGGTCGCTCTCTGCGGGAAGGTCTTTTACTCTTGCATCATAAGCCGCAGCCTTTTCCTGATAAGCTTTGTTGCCGTCTACGCCGAGTGTGCTCTCGGGAGCAGCCGATGTGTTGGGCTTAACTTTAACTTCGCCGCCATAGTTTATAATGGTGGGCTTGAGGTCTGCAAGCTGCTTTGTAAGGTTAGGATCTACTTCATAATCCTTATCGGTAGCATTACCGCTTGCAAAGTCATATCTGAAATTACTTGTGTTTGTACGACCTGCTTCCTTAACAACATATGCGGGAACATCCTTTGCTTCCAGAACATCATCGGCAACGAGATCAACCTTTGTATCAAAGTTGTTGTAAGATGTGCCGCCTGCCCTTGTAACAAGTGATGACGGAAGAGTATCCGTTCTGTTCTGTACGGAATAACCGTCTGCATTGTTGCCGTATGTGCCGTCTGCATTTGTACCCTCGATGTACTTGTAATATTCGCCCATCATGATGTTGCCGTACATCTTGATGATACCGCCGGGCTCACCCGAGAATGTACCGCTGCCTTGAGCGTCTGTACCCTGTTTTGAAATAAGAACGGGGTCATTGGTGTTTCTGAAGTAATTGCTGTCTACAAATACAGAACTGCCGTTTGTAGCGCCAACGCCATACTTTGAAACGCCGTCATAGAAGTTATTGTATACATGAACCGAATAACCTCTTACTCTGGGACATCTTGAATCGGAATGGTCAAACCAGTTCCTTGCATAAGTGATATAGTTCGGGGGCTCCTTGCCTAAACCGCAGAGATTAACCTTTCCCGAATCCCAGTAATGATTATCGGAAATTGTGATATAATTTGATGCATCCTTTAAGTCAACGGAACCGTCGCCCTTTGCCTGATCTGCGTCAGAGCCCTGACCGCCGTAATAGAAATCACAGTGGTGTACCCAGATATTCTGACCGCCCTTTATAGTAACGCCGTCCTCGTCCTTTGTAGTCATATCCTTGAAACCCATGTTTCTGAACTCAATATTTGTGGACTCAACTACATTGAAGCCAAACTTTATGATGGTATCGGGACCTATGCCTTCAAATGTAATGGGAGCCTCTGAACGCTTGATGTCTACCTGATTAAGCTTCTGCTCCGATGTTTTTGGGTCTGTAACATGACCTATAAATCTTACAATAAGAGGTCTTGTCTCATCACCCTTTTCAAGAGCCTTTATTATTGCGCCGAGACCAACGCAGTCTACTTCGGACTTGCCTGACTTAACAGGAAGTGAAACAGTGTCCTTGTTTGCGTCTGTTACATAAATTATCCTTGCGTCTGCCTTTACTGTACCGTCGTCATTATATCCGCCCGATGATGACTTGGCGGGTGAAGCCGGTGAAAAGGCAAAGCCCGAACGCTTATAATTGTCAACTGTAACAGCAGGCGATTCATAGCTTGCTATTTCAGTGCCTGAAGCGTTCTTTGCTACAATCTTCATATTGTAAGTGCCTGCCGCAAGTCCGAGAGCGTCTGCACGGCAGTATGTGTTATACTGACGTATAAGCTCGTCGTCAAGCTGTGTCCAAGCGCTGTCAGAAGCCTTCTTAACATATGCTTCGTACTTGGCAGCGTCTGCGACGGGTGTCCACTCTGTGTAAGCCGTTTCATGCCAGCCTGCACTTGCACCCTTGATGCTTTCTGCAGCAGCAGCGCTTGTAACGCCTGCAAAGGTAATGCTTGAGCATACCATTGCCATAGAAAGAACCGCACTTACAATTCTTTTCAAGTTCTTGTGCATTTAAAATCCTCCTTATTTCAATCTTTGCTGACTGATTGAATAGTTTAATTTTTTATGCCCGCATACCTTCGGACATTATCAGCTATATACTATAATAAAACTTTTTTTATTCAAATACAAGAAAAAAAAAGCGTTTTTTTAGCCCCGAAAAAAATTATAGCACATTTCACAAAAAATTAATAACTTTTTTGTGTAAAATACTTGTTAAAGTTAAGTTTAAAGGGAGGAAATTTTTCCCTCAGTCGCCCTTAGGGAGAGCCGGCAGGCTTTAGTCTGACTGAGGGGGGGGACGGGCGTGCAATGCACGCCCCTACAAGTGATTAGTTCATATATTGGTTTGTAGGGGCGAGCCTTGGTTGCATGGGCGAGCAGTTTTGCGAAGCAAAACGACCGGCCTTCGGTCTCCCGTGGGCGACCACAGGTCGCTTCTACATAAAGGAAGTACAGATTTTTGAAAGGAACGGAAGGCTATCCCCGTCAGCAATAAAAAAGCCCGCATAAAGCGGGCTTGAACTTAAACATTTTTTATTGTTATTATTGGAATTTTGTAAATCGACCGTCAAACCAGAAATAGCTAAGCCTAATCAACCCATCAGGTGCCCATGATATTATAGAATTTCTTGTAGAATCATCGTCAGGCGACCATACATAATAGTTTCCGTCAACACATTTTATATCGCCCTGTGTTAAAATAACATAGTTATCGGGGTCCTTTTCATAATAAACATTATCAATCCAACCACCGCCTGCTAATTTATCTTGATCATAATCCTTCTGCAAAAATACAGGTCTATTTATGTCTACTTTTATTAATCTCCATTTTTCACTATCTGGCATTCTATTATAATACTCTTCAATTGTCATATTAGGATCAAGATCAGGACCACAAACCTCATTTGCAACACAAACATATATTCCTGATGAATCAGAGTATGCATAACCATTAATCATTGTAACACTATTGGCATCTCCACCAACCATACTTCCCCATGGATCTCCTGGATTAGTTACTTGTGAATTACGCTTTATATCTTCCCAACGACCTTCTCCAAAGGCATATACATTGCCGTCATTATCTTTCATTGTGGGAGTTTCCGGTGTCTTTTCAGTTGTCGGCTCGGGTGTCTTCTCCGTAGTCGGTTCGGGTGCCTTTGTAGTAGGCTCGGGCGCCTTAGTTGTAGCCTCTGTTGCTGCTTCTGTTGTGGCAGCTGTAGGCGTTTGCATAAACCCGTTTGTACTTTCTTCTCCATCATCCCCGCCGTCGGGATTATAACTATTTGAGGGCTCATTCTTGGGCTTACCCGAAGGTTCAGTTCCGTCTACCTTATCCTCCGCCGGTGTATCGTTTTTGCCTTTATATATCTTATATTCGCCTTTATCATAAACTACCCAAAGATTATCCGACCATTCATAAACAAGATGAGAAAGAATGTATTGTTCATTTCCTCTTACCCAAGCACCGTTTACATTACCGTCAACATCTGCCATTCTTTTGGCTTCATCAATAATTTCTTTGCCTCTCTCTGTATTAAGGCATTCAGTTCCCGTTATTCTTGTTCCGGTATTCACATAATCATCGCTGAAAATATCAATAACGGCAGAAACAACACCCTTACATTCCTCTATAGCCGCCGTTTCCTGCGCCTTTCTGCTGTAGCCGAAAACGGAGGGCGCAGTAAGGCACATGAGAATAGTCAGCACAACAAGCACGACTATAAGCTCAATAAGAGTGAAGCCTTTGTTATTTTTCAATACCTTTTTCATAAAATATCCCTGCCTTTACATACCTTTGCCGCGAGAGAACAGAGCTCCCTGCAGGCGCCTTTTATATCGTCCTGTGCAAACACCGCGGACACGACTGCCACTCCGCTTATGCCATAGTCCGAGAGCGAGAGTATATTTCCGCTGTCTATGCCGCCTATGGCAAATGTGGGTATATCTACAGCGTTTGCTATGCTGCGCGCAAGCTCCCTTGTCATGCGGGTGGTGCCCGATTTGGTGGAGGTGTCGAACACTGCGCCTATGCCCAGATAGTCCGCGCCCTCGCCGCAAGCCTCAACGGCTCTTTCAAGAGTTCTTGCCGTAGCTCCTATAATTTTGTTATTTCCAAGTATCTCCCTTGCCTTGGCGACGGACATATCCTCCGCGCCCACATGCACGCCCTCGGCGTCTATATCGGCGCAAAGCCTTACATCGTCGTTTATTATAAGGGGGACATTGCGCTGCGATGTGATATTGTGCACATCAAGCGAGAGCGCCCTAAGCTCATCATAGGGAAGATTTTTTTCTCTCAGCTGAATAAGCCCCGCTCCGCCCTCGATAGCAAGCTCCACCGCCTCGGGGAGGCTCATATTTTTGAGCCAACGCCTGTCGGTAATGGCATAGAGAGGGAAGTTGTCTGAACTAAGCTTCATAAAAAACCATCCTTATAAATCGCATTTGTCGCTATTTTTATCATATCACAACGTTTTTTGCTTTTCAAGAGGTATAATGTTGATTATTAAAAATTTGTTAATTTTATACAATATGAAGGGGGAGTTTTTATTGATGTTGCGAGGCTATTCCCTCGCTTTTAAAAAAGCAAGTAAAATTTTATTCTTCTTTTTGCGTAAAAAATTTCTTTCTCTTCTTTTTGCATAAAAGATTTCTTTCTCTTCTTTTTGCGCACAAAAAGAAGCAAAAAGCGTGGGGCGTTCCGAGTCGCCCCACACCCCTAACGGCTTTTGTGCCCATTAGTTTAGTGGAATTAATACCGCACAAAAGAATCGTTACAGTGCGAGCTTTTCGTTACCTGAGCCTACGGCTCAGACAAACGGCTCGCACGGACAAAATAATTCATAATGTAATATAAACCTCTGCACTTGCCTGTAGGGGAGTGCATTGCACGCCCGCAGAAAATACACCTCTTTATACATTTATCATTGAAACAGCTTCCATATTATGCTATAATAATTTTAGGGATGGGCAAAAGCCTTGATCTCACAAAGGGTATGACTTAATGCGGTTGTCCCTCCTCTTAATATGATTTCAAAGGTTTGATGCCTATGTTATAGGATAAAAATGTTTGGGATTCTATGAAAGGGGGAATAGTATGTATAATGAAAAAGTATTTAAAATTGATACTGTTTCTGCTGCTTTGCAGAGATGTATTGATATTTACATATTTAATTCTTTGCATATTAAAATAGCCGCTTTCAGTTCTTCTCCAACTAAATAACGGCTATTTAATATAACCAAACTTTAGAGGGACAACTGTATGTTGTTCCCTTTGTGCTTATATGATAACATAATTTATACCATATGTCAAGCAAAGACTATCACATTTTCCAAAAAAGCGCTGCAAAAAGCCTGCAAAAAACCTCTTGACTTCCTTATATTTATATGATAAAATAAGCTTCGTGGCAAATCACAGGTAATTTTATCCTTACTCTTGCCGAGGGCAAGGGTCAAAGACCAGAAGGAGGTGCAAAAAGATGAAAAAGTATGAACTTTGTGTAGTTTATTCCCCATCTTTGGACGAGGAGGCGTTAGCAGCGGCTCGCGAGGGCGTTAAGGCTCTTATAGAGAGATTCGGCGGCAGCGTTGAGAACATTGACGATTGGGGAAAGAGAAGACTTGCTTACGAAATTCAGAAGGTGAACGAGGGTATTTACGAGTTCATCAAGTTCAGCGCAGAGCCCACTGCTCCCGCAGAGATAGAGTCTCGTATGCGTATCAACGAGCAGGTTCTCCGTTATCTCATTGTCAGCGATGAGGACTAAAAGGGGGCGTCATTGTGAACAGAGTTATATTGATAGGCAGAATGGCGAGAGACCCCGAGGTGAGATATTCGCAGGGCGCAGAGCCCTTGGCGGTATGCAGCTTTTCGGTGGCTGTAGATAAGCCCTACTCCAGAAACAGGCAGGAGGGCGAGCCCACGGCGGACTTCATAAACTGCGTGGCTTTCGGCAGACGAGGCGAAAACATAGGGCAGTATTTCCGCAAGGGCAACAGAATAGCCGTTCAGGGCAGGATACAGACAAGGAGCTACCAGGACCAGCAGGACAACAAGAGATATGTTACCGAGGTAGTGGTGGACGACTTTGACTTCTTGGAGAGCAGAGCCGAGAGAGAGGCTTCACAGGCTCAGCAGGGCTTTGGAGCAAGCGAGGCTCCGAGCGCTCCCGTACAGATGCCCTCCGCAGGCTTCAGCATAGACAGCGACGCCGACGACGAGGACTTACCGTTCTGATAAGCGGAATTTTTGGATTTTTTAAGTAAGGAGGATATTGCTATGATAAATAAAAAGCGTGGCAGGAGAAAGAAGAAGGTCTGCGTTTTCTGCGCAGAGAAGGCTACTTCTATAGATTACAAGGATGTTGCCAAGCTCAGGAAGTTTGTTTCCGAAAGAGGTAAGATATTGCCCAGAAGAATAACAGGCAACTGCGCTAAGCATCAGAGACTTCTCACTACAGCCGTAAAGAGGGCAAGACACGTTGCGCTCATGGCTTATGTGGCAGAGTAATTAAAAGAGTAAAGAACCGGCTTGAGGGTCGGTTCTTTTTTTGCGGGCGACCACAGGTCGCCCCTACATAAAAATAGTGCAATTTGTGCGAGAACGGGGACTGTCCCGAAAATGAATGTTGTCTGCTCTCTGTTATGGTATTTTTTTGCTGCCGGCAGTCAATAAGTTTTGGACACTGCGGGACTGTCCCCGGCTGATAGGTTTATCCTAACTTTGGGGACAGTCCCGGCTTCGCAGGACAGCCCCTGCGTTCGCCCCTACATTAAGGGAGTGAATGGGTTTTTATTTCCCTGTGAATAAATATATTGCAAATTGCCGTCAATTTATATATAATAATGTTAAATAAACTTGTTTGAAAGGAGAAGGCTATGAATTTTCTGGAAGAAAGAATACTCCGCGACGGAGTGGTGAGAGAAGGCAATGTGTTAAAGGTGGACAGCTTTCTGAATCACCAGATGGACATAGAGCTTTTTGACGAGATAGGCAAGGAGTTCAAAAAAAGGTTTAAGGACTGCGATATAAACAAAATAATAACTATAGAAGCCTCGGGCATAGGCATAGCCTGCGTTGCGGCAAAGCACTTCGGCGTGCCCGTGGTGTTTGCAAAGAAGTCTAAAAGCATAAATATAGAAGGCGACGTGTACATGGCAGAGGTGGAGTCGTTCACGCATAAGTGCAAAAATCAGGTTGTGGTTTCAAAGAGCTTCCTCAATTCCGACGACAGAGTGCTTATAATTGACGATTTTCTTGCAAACGGCTGCGCTCTCCAGGGGCTTATATCCATAGTGAACGACGCGGGCGCAAAGGTAGAGGGCATAGGCATAGTTATAGAAAAGGGTTTCCAAAACGGCGGAAGGACCATAAGAAACCTGGGCTATCATCTCGAATCCCTCGCCATTGTGGAGTCCATGGACGCCGAAAGGTCTACGGTTACTTTTGCAAATCAGGAGGAATATAAATGATATACACATTTACATTAAATCCCAGCCTCGACTATATAATGGAGGTCGACAGCCTCGGCAAGGGCAGGATAAACAGGAGCCATTCCGAAACTCTCCGCGTGGGCGGAAAGGGTATAAATGTGTCCATAGTGCTAAAGGAGCTTGGCGTTGAAAGCATTGCCTGCGGACTTATGGCAGGCACCGTTGGAAAAGCCATAACGGAGGAGCTTGACAAGGCGGCAATACCGCATAAATTCATAAAGGTGCTGGGAAATTCCAGAATAAACATAAAGCTTGTGGGAGAGAGCGAGACCGCCATAAACGGCAGCGGATGCATAGCCTCAAAGAGCGATGTGGACAGGCTTTGCATGCTCTCAAGCACCAAGGAGGACGACTATGTGGTGCTTTCGGGCTCTGTGTGCAACGGGCTTGATAAGGACATTTACGCCTATATAATGGAAAATGCCGAGGGAAAATTCATAGTTGACGCAACGGGCAGTCTGCTCACAAATACTTTGAAATACAAGCCCTATCTCATAAAGCCCAACAATGCGGAGCTGGGCGAAATATTCGGCTGCAGTGTGGACACATACGACGACGCCGTGCTCTACGGCAGAAGGCTCTGCGACATGGGCGCGCAGAATGTGCTCGTGTCCATGGGCAAGAGGGGCGCGGTGTTTGTGAACGCCGAAGAAAGCTATTATGCCGAGGGCAACGGAGTTAAGGTGAAAAATACGGTGGGAGCGGGAGACACAATGCTTGCCGCCTTCATTCACTATGTGCTTGACGGCAGAGGCTACGAGGAAGCCCTCACTCTCTCGGTGGACTATGCCGAAAAGAGAATATCCCGCATTTAAAAAAGGAGCTGTTAAATTGAGTTATTATGTTTTTTCATCGCCCTTAGGCAGTATGAAAATAAGCGACAACGGCGAGGCTGTAACGGAAATATGCCTCACCGACGGCGACTTGTCGCAGGGCGAGCCCTCAAGGCTTCAGAAGAAGGCATTATTTGAGCTTAAGGAATATTTTGAAGGGAAATTAACAGAATTTACTCTCCCTCTTGCGCCCGAGGGCACGGAATTTCAAAAAAAGGTGTGGCGCGCGCTCTGCACAATACCCTACGGCGAGACCCGAAGCTACGGCGAAATAGCCAAGCTCATAGGAAATCCAAGAGCGTGCAGGGCTGTGGGCGGAGCCAACAACAAAAACCCCATAATGATAGTCATTCCCTGCCACAGAGTGATAGGCGCAGACGGCAGCCTTGTGGGCTACGCGGGCGGAACGGACATCAAAAAAAGGCTTCTTGAGCTCGAAAGAAGGCATCCGAGCTAAGGAGCCTTTATTTTTTTTCACACTATGTCAAGGAGCACTATACCGCCCTTTGCGCTGTAGCCGCTGTCCCACAGCTCTCTTAGGTCGAACCACTTGTATTCGCCGTAGGATATTATTTTTACCATGAATATATCTTCGACCTCGGTATAGCCCGCCAGCCAGAACCAATGCCACACAAAGTCGTCAAATATGGGATTTTTGTGCTTAAGGTTGAGATAAGGCACGGGGAGCCTTTTGTCAAGCTGTGTTTTAACGGCGTTTTTGTAGGCCTCATATTCACAGCTGCTGTATAGCGCCGTCATTTCCAAATTTGCACAGCCTGCGCCGTTTAAATATTCGTTAAAGCCGTCTATAAATATTTCAAGAGTATTTATGCCCGATATCCTTGGGCTCAAATAGGGCTTCATTATTTTTGAAAAGCTTATATAGTCCTCTCTTGTGAGGCTTTCGCAGTCGAAGGGATATAGCTCTGTCATGCCGAATTCCCTTGCCAGATATATACAGCAGTCGCAGGCGGTAACGGCTCCGCAGCCGCCCTTGTTCATCCACCAGTCGGAAAACTGCTCCTGATCCCAGCCTATCATATTGTCTATTTTAAAAAGCCTGAGCTCGTTAGTCATATCATCACTTCCATAAAATAATAGATATATCAAGTATAGCAGAATTTATTTGAGTTGTAAATATTGAAAAAATTTGCAGTATGTTGTAGAATAATATTAGTATATGCCCGGAGGTTAGTATATGACAAACCGCTGTATAAATGAAAAAAATGCCGACCGGCTTGAAAAGATATTCCCCTTTCTCGCCGAGAAAGGACATATAATATCCATAGTGGGCGCGGGCGGAAAGACAACGCTTATGTATTTCTTGGCGGAGCAATACGCCGGGAGGGGACACAACACCCTTGTTACCACCACAGCCCACATACTGCGCCCTGCTCGCTTTGAAGCCGAAAACGCCGAGGAAATAAGGCGCCTTTGGCAGAAGGGACGCTATGCCGTGATAGGCAGAAAAAGCAGTGATAACAAGCTCACAGCTCCCGAAAATATAGGGGAATATATATCCATGGCGGACAGCGTTATCATAGAGGCTGACGGCGCAAAGACCCTGTCCTTCAAGGCTCCCGAAAGCCACGAGCCCGCCATATATCCAAAAAGCGACATTGCGATAGGCTCGGCGGGGCTCGACGCTCTCGGCAGGAGGCTTAAAGACGCCTGCTTCAGGGCGGAAAGGGCGGCAGAGCTTCTCGGCTGCGATGAGGAGCATATAATAACGGCGGAGGACATAGCCCTTATGCTCTCGTCTTACGAGGGACAGAGAAAAAACACGGAGGGCATGAGATATTATGCCCTGCTGAATAAATGCGACAATGAAGATTTATTGAAGGACGCTCTTTACATAAAAGAGCTTCTCAACAAAAACGGTGTTTCGGATGTTATAATATCCGCTCTTAAGGAGGGGAAATTTTATGAGTGATATCGTGTTCTGCAAGGGCGGAGGCTGTACGGCAAAGCTCGGCGCGGGCGTGCTCTCAAAGGTGCTTGAAAAGCTCCCGAGGGGCGAATATGACGCCAACCTCATGGTGGGCTATGACAGCCGTGATGACGCAGCAGTGTATAAAATTACGGAGGATATAGCCGTTGTGCAGACGCTTGATTTCTTCCCGCCCATGGTGGAGGACCCCTACACCTTCGGCAAGATAGCGGCGGCAAACGCTCTAAGCGATATTTACGCCATGGGCGCCGACGTTATAACGGCGCTCAACATAGTGTGCTTCCCCGAAAAAATGGACATGAACATACTGGGAAGGATAATGCAGGGCGGAGCCGAAAAGGTGATAGAAGCGGGCGGGATACTCGCAGGCGGACACTCCATAAACGACAGCGATGTGAAGTACGGGCTTTCCGTAAACGGCATAGTTTCGCCCAAAAGGATACTTGCCAACAACACGGCTAAGCAAGGCGATGTGCTCATACTCACCAAAAAGCTGGGCGTGGGGATAGTATGCACGGCTTCAAGAGCGGGCGAAGCCTCGCAGGACGCCATGGACGAGGCTGTTGCCTCCATGACGGCACTCAATAAATACGCCTCGGAAATATGCAGGAAGTACAATGTAAACGCCTGCACGGATGTTACGGGCTTCGGGCTTATGGGACACCTTCACGAAATGCTCTCGGGCAGGCTGTCGGCGCATATAATAAGCGGAAGCGTTCCCGTTATACGCCGGGCGCTCGACTATGCGGACGAATTTCTGCTGACTGCGGCGGCGCAGAGAAACAGGAACTTCACGGAGCAATATATTGAGTTCAACAATATACCCTTCGCTGTGGAGGAGATACTTTTCGACCCCCAGACATCGGGCGGTCTGCTCATATCCATAGGCGCCGACGAGGGCGAAGGGCTCGCGGAGGAGCTTCGCTCGGCGGGTATGCCCGCCTCTATAATAGGCGAAATAACAGCAAAAGACAAAAATGAAATATATGTGAGCTGAAAGGAGCTAAATTATGATAAAAATAGACGCGGTGGGCGATGTTTGCCCCATACCGGTGGTAAAGACAAAGAACGCCATAAAGGAGCTTAAGGGCTCGGGCACGGTGGAAACGCTCGTGGACAACGAAATAGCCGTGCAGAACCTCACCAAAATGGCAAACCAAAAGGGCTACAAGGTCAAAAGCAAAAAAATAAGCGACGAGCTTTACAGCGTTATAATGACGGTGGGCGAGGAGCAGACCGAAAAGGAGGAGCAGGCTCCCGCCGCAGCCGAATCCGGAGGAAGCATAGCCGTTATATCCTCGGGCTTTATGGGCTCGGGCGACGACACATTGGGCGCAATGCTCATGAAGAGCTTTATATTTGCGCTCACACAGCAGGAAAGCCTCCCCGAAGCCGTGCTTTTCTACAACGGCGGAGCCAAGCTCACCTGCGAGGGCTCCGCATCTCTGGAGGATATAAGCTATCTTGCGGAGCACGGCGTTGAGATACTTACCTGCGGTACCTGCCTTAAGCACTATGGACTCAGCGAAAAGCTTAAAATAGGCGGGGTAACGAATATGTATGAAATAGTGGAGAGAATGTCGCGCGCAGCGCGCATAATAAAGCCATGATATACATGGACTGCGCCGCATCGGCGCTTCAAAGACCTCCCGCCGTTGGCAAGGCTGTGCTTTACGCTCTCGACAGCTTCGGCAATCCCTCAAGAGGCGCTCATTCTCCGTCGCTCGAGGCTTCAAGGCTCGTATACGGCGCAAGGGAAAAGCTTGCGGGGCTTCTGGGCTTTTCGTCCCCCGAAAGGCTTTCTTTCACTCACAACGCCACGGAGGCGCTCAATATAGCCATAAACGGCATATTCCAAAACGGCGGACACTGCATTTCGACAGTATGCGAGCACAACTCCGTTCTGCGCCCTCTTTACCGCTGCGCCAGGCTTCACGGCACAGAGCTAACGCTCATAGGCGCTGACGGCGAGGGAAGCATAAGCTGCAGCGACATAGAAAAAGCCATAAGAAATGACACAAAAGCCATAGTCATTACACACAGCTCAAACGTAACGGGAAATGTAACGGATATATCTGCAATATCCGATATCGCCCGCAGACACGGTTTGCTTCTCGTGGTCGACGGAGCGCAGACGGCAGGCTGTTTTCCCGTGGATATAGAAGGAGACGGCATTGATATTTTCTGCTTTTCGGGACACAAGGGGCTTATGGCGCCGCAGGGAACGGGCGGTATATATATAAGAGAGGGCGTGGAGCTTCCTCCGCTTAAAACGGGCGGCAGCGGTATACAGAGCTTCAATGAGGAGCACCCCTCGTCCATGCCCGAAGCTCACGAGGCGGGCACGCTCAATTCGCACGGCATAGCGGGGCTTGACGCGTCGCTGGATTTCATAGCCCAAAAGGGCATAAAGGCCATATACAAAAGAGAAAAGGAGCTTTCGGAGCATTTTTACGGCGAGGCTGAAAAAATAAAGGGCGTTAAGCTCTACGGCAGCTTCGGCGGCGAAAGAACGGCTGTGGTATCCCTCAACATAGGAGATCTTTACTCGGCGGAGACCGCGGATATACTATGGAATAGGTATTCAATATGCGTGAGAGCGGGAGCGCACTGCGCGCCCCTCATGCACAGGGCGCTGGACACGGAAAAGCGGGGCGCGGTGCGTTTCAGCTTTTCCTATTACAATACGGAAAAGGAGATCGAATTTGCGCTCGGAGCTCTGCGCTCCATAGCAGAGGACAAAATATGAGGACAAAAAAGAAATTTACGGTGATAGCCTTTGAGACCACAACGCAGGCAATGGCTATGGAAAAAATGTGCGGGGAAAAAAACATAAAGGGCAGGCTCATACCGCTCCCTCCGCAGATCGACGCGGGCTGCGGGCTGGCATGGCGCATGGATATAGAAGAATTTGCGGTTTTCAAGGACATTATTTTAAGCCTTCCGCAAGGAATTGAAGGTATTGCCGAGCTGGAGCTCTATTTTTAGGAGATGTTTATATGAATAACAATATAATTATAGTAAGAGGCGGGGGAGACATTGCCACGGGCAGTATTCACCGCCTGTTTTCGGCAGGCTTCCCCGTTATTGCGCTTGAAAGCGAAAGACCCTCAGCCATAAGACGGCAGGTGTCCTTCTGCGAGGCTGTATACGACGGCAGAAAGACCGTAGAGGGCGTTACGGCTATAAAGGCGGAAAATGCCGAAGAGGCTCTTGAAATGATATCAAAAGGCTTTGTGCCCGTCATACCCGACAAAAAGGGCGAAAGCATAAAAAAAATAAAGCCCCGCGCTCTTGTGGACGCCGTGATAGCCAAGAAAAATATAGGCACATCTATAGACATGGCTCCCCTTGTCATAGCGCTTGGACCAGGCTTTACGGCGGGAAAGGACGCCCACTTCGTGATAGAAACAATGAGAGGGCATAATTTAGGCAGGATAATAGAAAAAGGCGGCGCTCTGCCTAACACGGGAGTGCCCGGAAATATAGCGGGGCACACTGCCGACAGGGTGATATATTCCAAGGAAAAGGGAATATTCAAATCCGAAAAAAGCATAGGCGACGGCGTTAAAAAGGGCGATGTTATAGCCCATATAGACGCTTCGCCCGTCTATGCCTCCATAGACGGCATAATAAGGGGAATGATAAGGGACGGCTATGCCGTAAACGAGGGCTTCAAAATTGCGGATATAGACCCCCGCCCCAGGGAATATGAAAATTGCTTCACCATATCCGACAAGGCAAGGTGTATAGCGGGGAGCGTTCTGGAGCTTGTGTGCAGGGAGATAAACAATGAAAGAAATGTATGAAAAAATAAAAGAGCATATAAAAACGGGCAGACCTGCGGCGATAGTCTGCGCCGTTTCCTCCGAGGGCTCGTCGCCCGTGAAGCGCGGAGCGTATATGCTTGTCGATTCTGACGGCAGTATATACGGCACGGTGGGCGGGGGAGCTATAGAAAACACAGCCATAAAAACCGCAAAGGCTCTCATTTCTTCTCACGACGGCAAGGAGAATAACGAAGTTCTTTTAAAAAATTACGACCTCGGCGGCGACCTCTCTATGGTGTGCGGAGGCAAGGCGGAGCTACTTTACTGCGTTGTTGCGCCATGCGAAAAAAACGAAAGGCTCTTTGAAAAAGCGGAGGAAAATGAAAAGAACCGAGAAAAATATTCTCTGCTCCTGCCCATGGACAGAGGCGACATAAAAATATGCGAGGACATGGACTGCGGCGGCAAAAACGGCACTATCGAAGCCGAAGGCAGAAAATATTATTATGACACCTTCTGCGACGAGGGCAGGGTGTTCATATTCGGCTCGGGGCATGTCGCCTCGGAGTGCGCATTCATACTTGAACGTCTGGGCTTGAGATATATAGTCATAGACGACAGAAGGGAGCTTCTTGAAGGCGACGCGTTTTCAACGGCTGACGAGGTGATAGAGACCGACTATAAGCGCCTTGACAACATACCGTCAATAGGCGAAAAGGACTATATACTCATAATGACGAGGGGGCACAAATACGACATGGAGGCGGAAATTTTCGCACTTAAAACTCCCGCGCGCTATATAGGTATGCTGGGAAGCCGTAAAAAAGCGGAGTTTTCGAGGGAATATCTCAAAAAAGCGGGCTATAGCGATGAGGATATAAAAAGAATAATATGCCCTGCGGGAATAGACATAGTGAGCAGAACGCCTGCGGAAATAGCCGTGAGCATAACGGCGCAGCTTATAGAAAAGAGATATGACAGTTAAAATTAAAATAAAATTTAAAAAAATATTACATTTTTCTTAATTTTTCGGTTTACAAAAAAAGTCAAAAATAGTATAATATCATATGTATTATTAAAATCTAAAGAAAAGGAGAAGAAAAATGTCAAAGGAATACACAAGTGTTTACCAACTGGAAGGCAAGGTGCCTTTAAGAGAGGCTATACCTCTTGGATTGCAGCATGTAATGGCAATGTTTGTGGGCAACCTTACCCCGCTTCTTATCATAACGGGCGCCTGCGGTCTGGGCTCGGGCTCGGAGCTTCAGATAGCGCTTTTGCAGAACGCCATGCTCGTTGCGGGTATAGTTACTCTGGTACAGCTTTTCACCATAGGTCCCGTTGGCGCAAGGCTCCCCATAATAATGGGTACAAGCTCGGGCTTCATAGGCGTAAGCTCCAGCATAGCAAGCGTTATGGGCGGCGGAGTTGCGGCATACGGCGCGCTCATGGCTGCCTCGTTCTTAGGCGGTATATTTGAGACCATACTCGGAAGCTTCTTAAAGCCTCTCAGAAGGTTCTTCCCGGCAGTTGTAACGGGTACCGTGGTTCTTTCGATAGGTCTTTCGCTCATAGCGGTGGGCGTTGCTTCATTTGCGGGAGGCAGCGGCGCAGTGGATTACGCTTCGCTTGAAAACCTCTTTGTAGGTATGGTAGTGCTCATTGTAATAATAGCTCTTAAGCACGGCACAAAGGGTATGTTAAGCGCATCCTCCATACTTTTCGGCATAATAGCGGGCTACATATTGGTTATAATCATGTCGCAGATACTTCCCACCACTGTGGTAGACCCCGAAACGGGCAACGAGGTTGCAAAGGCATGGGTTTTGAACTGGGCAAAGGTAAGAGACGCCGCATGGTTCTCCGTTCCCAGACCCATGTATCTTTTAAAGGATTCCGCAGGCGAGGTTCTGGGCTTTGTATTTTCCGCAAAGGCAATACTTCCCATGCTTATAATGTTCATTGTTACGGCTGTTGAGACGGTCGGCGACATATCCGGCATAACCGAAGGCGGTCTCGGCAGAGAGGCAAGCGACAAGGAGCTTTCGGGCGGCGTTATGTGCGACGGCTTAGGCTCGTCATTTGCAGCCATATTCGGCGTGCTTCCCAACACTTCCTTCAGCCAGAACGTAGGTCTTGTGGGAATAACTAAGGTCGTAAATCTCTTCACGCTTTCAATGGGCGCAATATTCCTCATTCTCTGCGGTCTGTTCCCCAAGCTTGCGGCTATAGTTTCAATTATGCCCCAGCCCGTACTCGGCGGCGCAGCCGTAATTATGTTTTCTTCTATAGTTGTCAGCGGTATTCAGCTCGTTACAAAGAATCCCGTTACGGCAAGAAGCATAACCATAATTTCAGTTGCTCTCGGTCTTGGCTACGGACTCGGCGCAAACTCTGCGGCTCTTGCCAAGCTTCCCGAGGCTATATCGCTCATATTCGGCGGCTCGGGCATAGTTCCCGCAGCAGTTGTGGCAATAGCGCTCAACATCATACTTCCGCAGGATAAACCCAAGGAAAATAAGGAAGAAGCAAAGGCATAAAGCAAATATAATAAAGGCGCCGTCATTTTGACGGCGTCTTTGCGTGTCGATAAAATGCTTTTTGATCCTTCAGTTGTTCTGTGAATGCTAGGTAAGCCTCCCTCACCGAGGGAGGGGGACCGCCGAAGGCGGTGGAAGGAGTATAATATTGTTAGTTGCGCATTCTCCCTCAGTCGCCCTACGGGCGACAGCTCCCTCCCGGAGGGAGCCTTTTATGTCGTTCTTTATTCCGCTAAATCTAAGAGACAGTTATAGAAAAATTTTTTATAAATACTTTTTCGACAGTCTGAGGCGCCGTCATTTTGACGGCGTCTTTTTTTGTGCATTTTTTACAATACTTTTTGTGCTTAAAATCTAAACCTGCTTTATAAATTAAAATTTTTTGACCGCTGTATTTTTTATGCACGGCAAACGGTTTGTACAAGTTTTATGCCTATTTTGGCATATCGCAAAAAAATCAAGCTCGGTATTTATTTTTTGAGCCAAGGCTTCAAATGTAAAATAAATAAAAATTTTTTTAAAAAATTTATATCCCAAAAACGGCATATTTAGTGTTGTTTAATTTGGAACGGCACTATATATAGTACTTTTTGTTATATTTTAATATTGCCTTTTTGTGCTTGTTTTGTTATAATACATTATAAAAAAGGAGGCAAAAACAATGACGGTCAAAAGAGCGTCCGTATTGCGGGCGGACAGGTTTACACTCTACATAATGATGGTAAAAGAGGAGAAGGAATATTTTATTGCGGGAGTGCTGGAGGATAACGGAAGCGTTGAGGAATTTTGCAGGAGCAAAATTATAAACGACGGCGAAAGAGCCCAAAGAATATACGACATAGTGTGCAGAAACAGGGTATTTCCCACGCATTTTGACAGCATTATGGAGGATAACGCATAAGCTTTTGCAATTTCTGTTGTATTATTTTTGATTTTATTGTAAAATTAAAGAGTAATATATGAAATTGAAAGGCAGGAAGGGTTATGCTGAGATGCAATGAATATATATTTGCCGAAAGCCTCGGTGAGGCTTATGAACTCAACAGCAAAAAAAGCGCGGCAATAGTCGGCGGAAACGGCTGGCTCAAGCTTGGAAACAGGCAGTGGGGCAGCGTTATAGACATATCAAGGCTGGGTCTTGACAAAATAACGGAGACCGACGAGAGCTTTACAATAGGCGCAATGGTTACGCTTAGGGACATAGAAAAGCACGAAGGGCTCAACGCATACACAAACGGCGCCGTAAAGGAAAGCGTGAGGCACATAGTGGGCACGCAGTTTAGAAATACGGTTACCGTGGGCGGAAGCATTTTCGGACGCTTCGGCTTTTCGGACGTGCTCACGGTGTTTATGGTGATGGATAGCTTCGCCGAGCTCTACAAGGGAGGCGTGATACCTCTTCATGAATTTGCCAAGCTGCCCTACGACAACGATATACTCGTAAATATAATAGTCAAAAAAACTCCGCTTAAAATGGCATATTCGTCCTTCAGAAATCAGCAGACGGATTTCCCCGTGCTTACATTTGCCCACGCCTTCAGGGAGGACGGCGCATTTTCGGCTATAGGCGCAAGACCCTCAAGGGCGGAGCTTAGGCGGGATGACGAAAGCATATTAAAGGATATATTTTCACTGTCTTACGAGGAAGCCGAAAGGGCAGTAGACGCTTACGCTCTTTGGATAAGCTCGCAATATGCATACGAAAGCAATCTAAGAGCAAGCGCAGACTACAGAAGGCACATTGCCGAGGTGCTTGCAAGGCGCACCGTAGCGTCAATTTTGGATAAGGGGTGAGCCTATGGACATTAAACTGTGGATAAACGGAAAGCTTATAAAGGACAGCGTGGAGCCCGATACGCCCATGCTCGAATACTTAAGGAGCAAGGGCTGCTACAGCGTAAAAAGAGGCTGCGAGACCTCAAACTGCGGGCTCTGCACGGTGTGGCTCGAGGGCAAGCCCATACTCTCATGCACCCTCCCCCTCATGCGCGCCGACGGCAAGCATATCACCACTCTGGAGGGACTTCAGAGCGAGGCGGAGGAGTTCGGCGCCTTTCTTGCGGACGAGGGCGCGGAGCAGTGCGGTTTCTGCAACAGCGGATTTATAATGAATGTGCTGGCTATGAAAAGAGAGCTGAAGAACCCCACGGAGGAGGAAATAAAGGAATATCTCGCGGGCAATCTCTGCCGCTGCACGGGCTATGTGGGACAGCTGAGAGCCATAAAAAATTATTTGAAGTCTGTGAAAGGAGAGGCAGGCAATGAGTGAATATAAGAATGTAAACAGACCTGTCAGAAAAAAGGACGCCATGGCGCTGGTAACGGGCAAGCCCGTGTACACCGATGACCTTGCGCCCGCGGACTGCCTTACGGTGAAGCTTTTAAGAAGTCCTCACGCCCACGCTCTCATAGAGGATATAGACATATCCGCAGCCATGAAGGTGCCGGGCATAGAGGCTGTGTTTACATATAAGGACGTTCCCAACGAGCGTTTCAGCATAGCGGGACAGACCTATCCCGAGGCGAGCCCCTACGACAGGCTTATACTTGACAAGAGAGTGCGCTTTGTGGACGACGCCGTGGCTATAGTCGCAGGCGAGAGCGAAAAAGCGGTGGACAGGGCGCTCAAGCTCATAAAGGTAAAATACAATGTGCTTGAGCCTCTTCTGGATTTCAGAAGGGCTAAGGACAACGAAATTTTGGTGCACCCCGAGGACAACTGGCGCTCGCTCTGTCCCGTGGGCGCGGACAACAAGAGAAACCTCTGCGCAAGCGAGACCTCGGAGCACGGCGACCTTGAAAAAGCCTTTGCCGAAAGCGACGTTGTTTTTGAAAACACATATCACACACAGGCAAATCAGCAGGCTATGATGGAGACCTTCAGAGCGTATTCGTACATGGACACATACGGCAGGCTGAATGTTGTTACCTCCACGCAGATACCCTTCCATGTGAGGCGCATACTTTCAAACGCGCTTTGTATACCCAAGTCAAAAATAAGGGTAATAAAGCCGAGAATAGGCGGAGGCTTCGGCGCAAAGCAGACGGCTGTAATGGAGATGTATCCCGCCTTTGTAACATACAAAACGGGCAAAAAAGCCAAGATGATATACACAAGGCAGGAGAGCCAGACGGCTTCATCGCCCCGCCACGAGATGGAGATAAAGCTCAAAATAGGCGCTATGCGCGACGGCACCATAAAAGCCATAGACATGTACACTCTCTCCAACTCGGGAGCCTTCGGCGAGCATGGTCCCACGACGGTGGGTCTAAGCGGACACAAGAGCATACCGCTCTACAACAGGGCGGAGGCGTACCGCTTTGTGTATGACGTGGTCTACACCAACTATATGGCGGCGGGAGCATACAGAGGCTACGGCGCTCCGCAGGGTATGTTCGCCATGGAGTCGGCAATCGACGAGCTTGCGCATATGCTGAATATAGACCCCATAAAGATAAGAGAAAAAAATATGGTGCGCGAGGGCGACACCATGTACGCATATTACGGAGAGCCTGCCAACAGCTGCGCTCTGGACAGATGTCTGGAGCGAGCAAGAGAGCTCATGGACTGGGACAGCAAATACCCCTCCAAGGATATGGGCAACGGAAAAATAAGGGCTGTGGGCATGGCTATGGCAATGCAGGGCTCCTGCATATCCTCTCTTGACACTGGCTCCGTTACATTGAGAGTAAACGACGACGGCTTCTATACGCTTCTTATAGGCGCGTCGGATATGGGCACGGGCTGCGACACCATACTTGCGCAGATGGCTGCGGACTGCCTCTGCTGCGATGTGGACGACATAATAGTCCACGGAGTGGACACGGATTCATCGCCCTATGATTCGGGCTCTTATGCTTCAAGCACCACTTATATAACGGGTATGGCTGTCGTAAAGACCTGCGAGACGCTCATAGCCAAGCTCAAGCATTATGCCAAGCCCTTCCTTGAGTGCGGCGAGGAGGATATGGAATTTAACGGCAGGGAGATAATAAACACAAAAAATAACAAAAAAATATCTCTAAAGGACATCGCCTACAGCTCGCAGAACAACAACGACGCAGAAGCTCTCTGCGCTACGGAAAGCCATTCCTCGCCCATATCTCCGCCCCCGTTCATGGTGGGCATGGCAGAGGTAGAGGTGGACAAGGAAACGGGCAAGACGGAGCTTATAAACTACAAGGCGGTGGTGGACTGCGGAACAGTCATAAATCCCAACCTTGCCAGAATACAGACGGAGGGCGGACTTGTTCAGGGCATAGGCATGGCGCTCTATGAAGATGTGGTATACAACGAAAAGGGCGGAACGCTCAGCAACTCCCTCATGCAGTACAAGATACCCACAAGGCAGGACATATGCGACATACAGGTGGAATTTGAGCCGAGCTACGAGCCTACGGGACCCTTCGGCGCAAAGTCTATAGGCGAGATAGTCATAAACACTCCGCCTCCCGCAATAGCAAACGCAGTGTACAACGCCGTGGGCGTAAGGATAAGGGAGCTTCCCATAACGCCCGAAAAGATATACAACGGAATGAAAAAGAAATGAAGATCGACATAATTCTTACGGCGTCGGGCTATGGCAGACGCTTCGGAGAAAACAAGCTCATTTACGGCTTTGAGGGCAGGACGCTTTTCGGCATTGCTCTTGACAACGCGCTTGCCCTCAAAAAAAGCCTTCCCGAGCATATAGACGGCGTGAAAGCCGTATCGCGCTATGACGAAATAAAAAAAATATGCCTTGAAAAGGGCGCGGAATACATATACAATCCCCAAAGCTCGGAGGGCATCTCCGCCTCGCTTAGAATAGGCGTGCAGAGCTCTACGAGCGGTAACTCGATTCTTTTTATGGTGTGTGACATGCCCTATATGCGCCCCGAAAGCCTCATAGAGCTTGTGAGGGAATATATATCCTCAAAGCGCGGTATTGCCTGCTTTAAAGACAGCGCTGGCAATATATCAAACCCCGCGGTGTTTTCGCCTGCCTACAGAGCGGAGCTTATGAAGCTCAAGGGCGACAGGGGAGGCAAGAGCATAATAAAAAGGCATATCGACGATGCCGTTCTAGTTCCCATAGCCGACAGGGAGCTGACGGACATAGACGAGCAAATATAAAAACACCCCCGATAAGGGGTGTTTCTGCGTGTCGATAAAATATTTTTTACCCTTCAGTCGCCCTTCGGGTATCAGAACTTTCCCTTCGGGAAAGCGATGCCTTACGGCATCGTCGGATT
>CANRNM010000002.1 GCA_947631975.1 uncultured Clostridia bacterium | reverse complement strand
TTTGCCGAACAGGTTTCGGAGTTTGGTCAAATTGAAAAGGAGCCTAAAATGGAGGCCAGGACTATGGCTATGTTTTTAGGTCCCAAAGCTAATTAAAATTTTTTCGGGAGGAATGTTAAAATGCCTAAATTAAAGACAAGAAAGGCCGTTGCAAAGCGCGTGTCTATCACAGGTACAGGTAAGATCAAGAGAACTAAGGCCAACAAACAGCACATCTTGACAAAGATGAACACAAAGAGAAAGAGGAACCTCAGAAAGGCTACTCTTGTAGACCCCACCAATGTTAAGGTCATGAAGAAGGAATTACCATATATCTAAGGAGGACACTATAAATGGCTAGAGTAAAAGGTGCGCTCAATGCACGCAAAAGACATAAGAAAGTATTAAAGATGGCAAAGGGCTACTACGGCGCAAGAAGCAAGCAGTACAGAGTAGCAAAGCAGTCTGTCATGAAGGCTATGGCTCATAGCTTCGCAGGCAGAAAGCAGACCAAGAGAGCCTACAGAAGACTTTGGATAGTAAGAATAAACGCTGCCGCAAGAATGAACGACATCTCTTACAGCAGACTTATGAACGGTCTTAAGAAGGCAGAGATAGGCATCAACAGAAAGATGCTCGCAGAACTCGCAGTCAATGATATGCCCGCATTCACAGCTCTTGTGGATAAGGCAAAGGCTGCACTTTGAGAATTTGAATAAAAAAAGAACCGTAAGGTTCTTTTTTTATTCGCAACATACCAATCTTACAAAGAATGGTATGCTGCTTAAAAATGGTTGACTCATTTATGGTTTTAATATATAATTTATAATGATAAATTATGTTAGCTTTTATTAAGTGGGGGATTAAAATGCTCGCTGAAAGAATCGGCAATAGAATAAGTGAATTGAGTACGTTAAAAATAAAGTCAAATGATTATAAGACATCTTTTATAAATAATCGCAGATATTTGGGAAACAAATACAAATTGTTGTCTTTTATTACAGATGTGGTTGATAAAGAATGTAAAGAAATAAGCTCATTTGCCGATATATTTGCAGGGACAGGAGCTGTGTCTTCAGCATTTATGGATAAAGTCATAATAACAAATGATTTGCTGTATAGCAGTTATATTTGCAATTATGCCTGGTTTGGAAGTGAAACATATGATCAACAGTTGATTATAGATTATATCATATATTACAATTCACTTTCCGATTTACAAGATAATTATATGACAGAAAATTTTTCGGATACATATTTTAGCCGAGACGATTGCGCTAAGATTGGTTTTATAAGAGAAGATATAGAAAAAAATTATAAGAAAAAAAATATAAATGACAGAGAAAGAGCAATTTTAGTTACTTCGTTGTTATATGCGATGGATAAAATAGCAAATACATGCGGACATTACGATGCATACATAAAAGGTGCAGAATTTGACAAAACACTGGAATTGTTGGTGCCATTAGCTGAGGTTCATAATAACAGAAATAATAAGTGTTATAACGAAGATGCAAATGAATTGGTTAAAAGAATAAGTGCAGATTTGATTTATATAGATCCCCCGTATAACTCAAGACAGTATTGTGATGCATATCATTTGCTTGAAAATGTTGCAAGATGGGAAAAACCGGAGGTTTTTGGTGTTGCAAAAAAAATGGACAGAACAAAATTGAAGAGTAAATATTGCACAAAAAGTGCAGCAAAAGCATTTGAAGAATTAATTGATAATATCACAGCTAAATATATATTATTCTCATACAACAATATGGCTGAAAAGGGAAATGATCGTTCAAATGCAAAAATATCAGATGAAGATATAATGCGCATCTTAGGGAAAAAAGGCATTGTAAAGGTATTTTCGGAAAGCTATAAGCCATTTACTGCCGGAAAATCGGACATTTCTGAAAATAAAGAACGCCTATTTTTGTGTACGATAACAAAGTAAGGAGTAAAAGAAACAATGATACAATCCCCGTTGAATTACACCGGTGGCAAATTTAAGCTGTTGCCTCAAATACTGCCTCTTTTTCCTGATAATATCAATACATTTATTGACCTATTTTGCGGTGGTTGTAATGTAGGAATAAATGTAGAGAGTAAAAGTGTTATATATAATGATTTGGACGAAAATCTATTATATCTCTATAATACTTTTAAAAACTTGGATAAGCAGTCTGTTTTTGAGTGGATATATGAAATTATTGATAAATATGAATTATCCCTTGTGAGTAAAAATGGATATGACTACTATGGGTGCGACAGCAGTAAGGGCTTGGGAAACTATAATAAAGAAAAATTCTTAAAGCTGAGGACAGATTTTAACCAAAAAAAGAAAAATGAAAACTATGATTATTATTACTATGTGATGTTATATGTAATTATAGTTTATGCGTTTAATAACCAAATAAGATTCAACGGCAGCGGTGAATTTAATCTTCCTGTAGGTAAGCGAGATTTTAATAAAAAGATGCAACAGAAATTATCAGATTTTATTGATAAAATAAAGGAACAAGATTGTAAATTCACTTGTTGTGATTTCCGTGATTTTGATATTGATATTATTAAAAGTGATGATTTAGTGTATGTTGACCCGCCGTATTTAATTACCTGCGCTACATATAATGAGCAAGGAGGCTGGTCCGAAAACGACGAAAAGGATTTACTTGCTTTTTTGGATAAACTTAATAAGAAAGATTTAAGATTTGCTTTATCAAATGTTTTACGTAGCAAGGGCAAAGAAAATGAAATACTTATTGACTGGCTTAATAAAAATAAAGAAAAATATAAAACAATAAATTTAAATTATAATTACTCAAATTCAAACTATCATACAAAAGATAAGACGGCAAGCAGTGAAGAGGTTTTGATAACAAATTATTGAGGAGGAACATAATGCCGACAAGAATACCATATAAGAGCTTCTGCTGGGGATTGGGAACAACCAGTTTCAGAACAAAAAATTTCAATAAAACAATCGAAAAACAGTTGGAGCTTTTAGATGAATTCTGGAAAAAACCGGAGAATACAGCGAAATCTTGGGCAAGCAACAATGTTTTGCAAGAAAAATATTATGATTTTATGCAAGAAAAGAAATTTGTTGTCGGAGATGCTAAAAATAAACCTAAGGATGCCAGAGAGAAAACTTCAGGACTCGTGGATATAGGTTTGATTGATGCCGACAGAAAACTTACAGAAGTTGGGCGTGTACTCCTAGAAATAAGCAAATCAAATGATTTTTCAACTGATAACATCCTTCAGATACCAAAAGACAGTTATATATACTTAAAACAGTTATTAAAAACCTTTAATGAAGTTGATGGCAAATGTGTTCGCCCATTTATCGTGTTGCTGTATGTTCTTTCAATATTGGAAAAACTTTCACTTGAGGAATTTACATATCTTTTGCCATTATGTACCGATAAAGAAAATACGGATTTTATTGTTGAGAAAATCATACAGTTGCGCAATTCTGACACTTCGGTCAATAGTATTATTATTGATAGGTTGATGACAATGGATAACTATAAAACCGGTCTTGAATTGTTGCTGAAAAACAAAGTTGATGAGGATATTATTTGTACAGTCGGTATGAATAGAAAAAGCCGCAGTTATGATAAACCATATTTCCCTCTCTATAATGAATTATATGAGGTCTTTGTGAAACATAATAACAGTGCAATAATTCGTTCTTTTAAGGCAACAAAGAAAATAAAAATAGGTAAGTTCTGGCGCAAATATCTATTTAATACAGTTTCGGAGAGAAGTATAGCCAATGATCCTAAAAAACATTTGAATAAAACGATCTTCAGTGATGTTGAAACAGAAAATGATTTTAAAGAAACTTTTTATAAGATCATGCACCTATTTAAGGCAAAAGCTACTTTATCAGATTACTTGGATTTAAACAGAAGGTATATTAAAACAACAGATATTATATTGTTTGAAGATGACACGGTTAAAGTGGATATTGTGCCTAAGCATTTCTTTAATTCTGTCATGCCTGAACTTTACAAGGAGGCTTTTATAGCTTCAGAGCAATTATGTGATAATTATACGCTTGAGGAAATAAACAGCTGTCTTGTGTTTAATGAAAAGGTCATTGTTGAGGGCATTAATAAGGAATTGGGAACAAGTATTGCAAAAATGTCCGAGGCATATAATGTTTTGGAAGAAAATCGTTATCGAAGACTGCAACACCTTATTGACAATAAATTTACCGATGATAAGCTGATAACTCTTTTAAACTTATTTGAGACACGGAGAAATGCGGAAATCAATAGCATGGTAACCGATAATGCCGATGTGCCGACAATTTTTGAATATGTGCTTGGCATTTTGTGGTATAAAATAAGCGGAAGAAAAGGTAAGATACTTGATTATATGAAGCTTTCGCTTGATGCTGATTTGCTGCCCAAAACACATGCTGCAGGCGGAGAAGCGGATATTGTCTATGAATACGAAGAGACAAGGTATTATCCTAAACATACATTATTACTTGAAGCTACACTTGCTGATAGTACAAATCAACGCCGTATGGAGATGGAGCCTGTTTCAAGACATTTAGGACAGCATCTGATAAAAACGCACAATATGAACTCATATTGTGTGTTTGTAACAAACTATTTGAATATAAATGTTATTGCAGACTTCAGAGGCAGAAAAAATATGCCTTATTATGATCCAAATGATTATGAAAAGTATGTTGATGGTATGAAAATAATACCGTTACAAACGAGTGAGTTAAAAGAAATCATATCTAAAAATATAAAGTATAAGGCTCTGTATAGTATATTTGATGAAGCATACAAGTCGGAGTCAAAACCACATAAATGGTATAAAACAATGATTTCTTGTCGTTTGTAAAGACCAATATATGTAGATATTCTATGTTAAAGTTACAAAGTTTTAAAAACTGAAACAGTATAATTATGCTAAAAAATGACCGATATTCCATCGGTCATTTTTTATGTTACTCCACATAATGCGCTCCTACGCTTTCCTTCCTCTCGGCGGCGGCTTTGGCTATTAGCCAGCCCGTCGTAAGCATATTGTATATTTCTATGCTCTCGTCGTCGGTATTTACAACATCTATCCTGCCGAATTTTCCGTCCGGCGAGAACTGCTCAAACCAGCCTATAGCCTTCTTCATATCCTCGCTGTGTCTCACAATGCCCAAAAATTCCATCATTTTGGACTGTATCTCCGCCTTTGAGGGGAGCCTGCCGAGCCTTGTTTCGGGTATCTCGGGCGTTATGTCCGCGCCCTTTTGCGGATTATTCACTATGTAGTCAGCCAGAAGCTTGCCGAAAACAAGCCCCTCCAAAAGCGAATTGCTCGCCAGTCTGTTTGCTCCGTGAACGCCCGTGCAAGCCGTTTCGCCCACGGCAAAAAGTCCCTCTATGTTCGTTATGCCTTCCGTTGTCGCCTCAACTCCGCCCATGTGGAAGTGAGCGCCCGGGGCAACGGGTATTTTTCCGCTCTTTATGTCCGCGCCGTGCTCCTCGCATATCTGCGTTACGGTGGGGAATTTCTCGCTGAAATCTTCGATTGCCGATATGTCCAGATATATTTTCTCGCCCTTGAGATAGTGGGCGTACACCTCTCTTGACACAACATCCCTCGGCGCAAGGTCCTTCATGGGGTGTACATTTTCCATTATTTTATCGCCCCTGTCGTTTATGAGCACGCCGCCAGCGCCCCTCACGGCCTCCGACACAAGACCGTAAGCCTTGCCGTCTATTGTGAGCATTGTGGGGTGGAACTGTATAAATTCCAGATTTTTAAGCCTGCAGCCTGCTCTGTATGCCATGGCTATGCCGTCGCCCGTTATTGTGGCGTCGTTTGATGTGGAGGGGTACAGCTGACCTATACCGCCGGTCGCCAATATGGTGCAGTCCGCCTTGTAGGCTGTTATTTCGCCCGTTTTTGAATTTCTTGCCAGCACTCCCGCGCATTTTCCGTCCCTTGCTATAAGCTCCAGAGCCATTTCGTTCTGCTCTATGGTAACATCAGATGTGATGTTCCTCAAAAGCTGTTCCACCACTCTCAGTCCCGTTCTGTCGCCGCCCGCGTGAACTATCCTGTTTATCCTGTGCGCGCCCTCTCTGCCGAAGCAAAGAGCGCCGTTTTCGTCCCTGTCAAACTCCATACCGCTTTTTATAAAGTCCAGTATGACCTGCGGAGCCTCCGACACCAGCTTCATCACGGCATCCGCGTCGTTAAGGTTGCAGCCCGCCTCCATGGTGTCCTCAAAGTGCAGCTTGGCGCTGTCGTTTTCGGAGAGCGCAACGGATATTCCGCCCTGTGCCAGCGAGGAATTGCAGGCTTTTCTGAGTCCCTTCGTTATGACTGTTACCTTCTTGTGAAATTTGCAGAGCTCAGATGAAACGCTAAGCGCGCCTATGCCCGAGCCTATTATAAGTATACCGCAGTTTTTATACGCTATTTTTTTCATATTTTTGTCCTTTCGGTAAACGGTTTTTCAACTCTATATTCTAATTTTACACTAAAATTAAAATATTGCAATAAAAATATAAAATATATATCAAAAAAATGTATATGGGTATTTATAAACCGCAGTTGGCAAAAATAATATATTAAGAGGTGATAATATGAAAAAAGGCTATATTTTTGCGGGCGCGGGCATAATTGCCGTAAGTCTTGCGCTTGTCATACTGCGCAATACCTATGCGCGGGCGGGCACTGTGCCCGATATTTTCCGCCCCTCGGCCGTTATGGCGAATGTACCCAAGGGCGCGGTGATGTACGAATCCGTGGACGGCAAGGCTACGGATCTCATTATTTCGGGCTCAAGGGTCGAGATACTGCGGGATATAGGCGCAAGGTGGTACTATATACGCCATAAAAACAGTATGGGCTGGGTGAAGGGTGTCTGCCTAGATATCCCGCCCGACAGACCCACGAATACGGCGCAGCTCAGCGACGAGGTCATAACGGACTACGCCAATTCCGCTCTTGAGAGCAAGACGCCCCATGTCGTGTGGGTGGATATAGACAGACAACGTGTGTATGTGCTGAAGGGCGAGAACGGTAAAAGGGAGATAGAAAGAAGAATAGACTGCTCCACGGGCAGGAACAAAACGCCCACCACACGGGGAAGCTTTGAAACGGGGGATAAGGGCGAGAGATTTTATTCCGAAAGGCTTAAAAGCGGGGCAAGATATTGGATGAGATTTAACGGGAGCTATCTTTTCCACTCCGTAGCCATGGACAGAGAGGGCAATATAACCGACCCCACCCTCGGCAGAAAAAGCTCCAGCGGATGCGTCCGCATGAGCGTTGAGGACGCTAAGTGGTTTTATGACAATATAGAAAGAAATACGGCAGTATGGATATATTAAGCCATGCCTGCCGGTGAAAGTTTGTTTTGTATGAAATTTTTGCGGGCGGGCAATGCCCGCCCCTACAAGCCCCTATTTGAACTTATCACTCGTAGGGGCGTGCATTGCACGCCCGTTTTCGACATTTTTAATACTTCTCAATATCCACCTTCTCCGCCTTACACGGCGATGAAAGCACTATCAAACACATCGTGTCAAAGTTTGCGTAATCGTCGCTCACATAAAATTCTCTCTTGCCTTCCGAAGTATTGCCCGAGAGCATATCGTGCTCGGCAAGAAATTCCTTGAGCTTCTGCGCCGTAACCTTCGCGGGGTCGACAATGGTAACATTTTCGCCCACAAATTCGCCTATGCAGCTTTTTAATATGGGGTAGTGGGTGCAGCCCAGAATGAGCGAGTCTATGCCCTTTTCCACGAGCCCGCCGAGATATTCCTTCACTGTTAGGCGGGCTATTTCATTGTTTGTCCAGCCCTCCTCCGCAAGAGGCACAAAGAGCGGACAGGCTTTTTTGTACACCTCTATTTCGCTGTCGGCTCTTTTGAGCCTTCTCTCGTATGCTCCGGAGCTCACGGTCGCCTGCGTGCCTATAAGCCCCACCTTCTTGTTTTTGGTAACGCTTATGCAGGTCTCAACGCCCGATGTTACCACCTCTATTATGGGCAGCTCGGGGAAGGTCTCCGAAAGGCTTTCGTAGCAGTTGGAGCTTACCGTGTTGCAGGCTATCACTATAGCCTTCACATTCTTGGTCTTTAAAAATCTTATTATCTGTTCGGAGAATTTTGTAACGGTAGCCTTGCTCTTTGCGCCGTAGGGCACGCGCGCCGTATCTCCGAAATATATAATATCCTCCTCGGGGAGCATCTTTATTATCTGCTTCACAACGGTCAGCCCGCCTACGCCCGAGTCAAATATGCCTATTGGTCGTTTGTCCATTTTTTTCAGTCCTCATTTCTGCTGAAGCCAAGCTCTATAAGCTTGTCTACAAGCTCCTCCGTGCCAAGTCCCACCTCGTTGAAAAGCATGGGATACATACTTATGGGCGTAAAGCCCGGGAGAGTGTTTATTTCATTGAAAATTATCCTTCCGCCTTCCTCCAGGAAGAAATCCACTCTTGCAAGTCCCTTGCCGTCAAGCGCCTTGAATATCCTTACCGACTGCCTTCTTATCTCCTCTGCCTTTTCCTCGGGTATGGGCGCGGGTATTACCGTTTTGGATTCCTTGTTGTTGTACTTTGCGTCATAGTCGTAGAACTCCGCAGCCGCAAGCACCTGTCCCACGGCAGCCGCCTTTACTTCGCCGTTTCCGAGCACGGCGCATTCGAGCTCCAGTCCCGTTATGTTCTGCTCCACAACTATCGTCCTGTCCTCCTTAGCCGCTATCCACAGACCGTCCACAAGCTCGTCTCTGTTGTGCGCCTTTGTTATTCCCACGCTTGAGCCTGCGCAGGCGGGCTTTATAAAGCAGGGATAACCGCATATGCTCTCGGCTCTGTCTATACATTCTTCAATGGTGTTTTCAACCTCGCTCCTGTATATAACGGTGTATTTTGCCTGCTCTATGCCTATGCTCTCCGCTATTATCTTTGTGTATGCCTTGTTCATGCTCACAGCCGAGCTAAGCACGCCGCAGCCCACATAGGGTATTTTTGCAAGCTCCAGAAGTCCCTGTATAGTGCCGTCCTCGCCCATTGCTCCGTGCAGAACGGGGAACACAAGATCTATGGGTATGAGCTTGAGCTTGTCGCCCACTATCCTCAACAAGCCCTTGTGCGTTGCGTCGGGGCTCAATATGGCGGTAGTGGCATATTTCTCCCAGCTGCCGCTCTGTATGCTCTCTATGGGACCGTCGTACAAAAGCCAATGTCCGTCCTTTGTGATGTATACGGGTATGACCGTGTATTTGTCCTGATTTATCTTTGATATAACGGTGGCGGCGCTCACCTTGGATACCTCGTGCTCCGAGGACTGTCCGCCGAAAAGTACTGCAATAACCTTTTTAGCCATGTCTTTATTTCCTTTCAGTTTTCTTTTACTATAATAATATACCTAAATGCCGATTTATACAAGATAAATTTTTATATTATCGTTAAAACATACACATTATTGTATGAAATTTTGCGGGCGAGCAATGGCTGGGTCGTATTGCTTTGTTCAGTATTTTCGGCGGAGCCGAAAACCGTCTTTCAGACGTCCGATAAATCTTTCGGTACAATATTACTGCTCGCCCATGCAACCAAGGCACGCCCCTACGAGTGATTAGCTCACATTGTGGTTTGTAGGGGCGTGCATTGCACGCCCGTATATAACATTTTTTATATTTTGACTTTTTCGACAGTTTGTGCAAGTCTTGCTTATCAATTATTATTTTTCCATATTCTGTTATGTATAATTGACATTATGTATATTTTTATATATAATGAAATATATAGAAAGAAAAGGGCGTGCATTTTTGAAAGAGGAGTTGAAAATTATGACTGTCAAAAATGTTCCGGCGGTCGTATCCGGCTGGCTTAAGGACGAAAAGAGATATTTTGAAGAAGAAGGGCACGACATTGCCCAGAAAAACATAGCCAATCTCTCCGCGCTCTCGTGGATAGCCGTCATCACCATCATAGTGTGTTCGGCGCTCACGGGTATGCTTGTGGAGGACTGGGACATTACGGTCTATCATGTGGGCGCGGTGCTGTTTTTTGCGGCATTTGGGCTTATAATGACCATGGTTAAGCAGAATAAGGTCATGGCTGCGGAACATTCCGATGTTCTCTGCGTTATGTTCGATTTGGGCATGCTCGCTTCGGCGATAGCCATATGCGCCTTTCCTTATCCCGATTTGGATCAGGTTTTTGTTTCGCTTGTTTTCACAATAATACCCGTTATACTCGTTATGAAGGCAAGGACATCTCTTGTGCTCATATTCGGCGGCGAGGCGGCGTTTGTTATTCTTTCATACATATGCAAGAATGACGCCGTGTTCAAAAGAGATGTTTTTTCAAGCCTTACGGGCTGTATACTTGCCGTTGTGGTGAGCTTCAGCGTGCTTTCTCTGCGCGTTAACAACTACAGAAACCGCACCATGTATAAGAACATGAATATAGTCGACCCCCTCTGCCATGTGCTCAACAGGCGAGCCTTCGATATATATTCAAGGGTATACATAGCCATATCCAAGCTCAATACGGCTGTTCTGCTTTTTGATATTGACAATTTCAATACCATCAACAGCACTCTGGGCATTAAAAAGGGCGACGAGCTTCTTGTGCTCTTAAGCGGTATAATGGACGCAAAAAAGGACGATAAAGCTTATGTGGGCAGAATAGGCGCAGACAAGTTCTGTATGGTCATGGAATTTGACTACAGCCCCGAGAATATAAAGAGCGTCGCTCGGAAAATACAAAAGGAATTTAAGAACCGCTCCGCAGAGATCGCGGGCAGTATGTGCTACTGCAGCGCGGGAATATCCATACACCTTAAAAACGAGGAAAGAAAGGATTATGCGGCACTTCTGCGCGAGGCGGAGGATATGCTCTATCTTTCAAAGAGCGTCGGCGGAAAGTGCTGCAATGTCTACAGCGACAGCAGAAATGTGTGATCTTGAGAAAATACTGAAATGTGCGCAGTCCCGCGCACATTTTTTGTGTCAATAAAGTGTTTTTTGACCCTTCAGTCAGCCATAATAATGGCTGACAGCTTCCCTGCTTCGCAAGGACGCCTTATAATGCTACATCCTATGGGCGGAAGAGGTTCAACGGCTGGAATTTAAACATTATAAGCCTTCCTTTAGCCCGATAGGGCTAAGGGAAGGTGTCAATCCGAAAGGATTGACGGAAGGGTCTTTTTTGCGCCATATAACCCAAAAGCTATAATAAAAATAGGAAAAATACACAAAATATTTTTATATTATTGGTTATTTTAACTATTGTAAATATGCGGAAAATGTGTAAAACTATTATATTATAGGGGGAATATAATGTTTTATACTTTTATACCATACTGCGGCGGAGCGTTGGGAGGTCTCCGGGCAGGGATCAAGGAGGAATTTATATGGTTAAAAGCAAGGAAAGTGGAGAGGTTCCCGAGAAGGAAAAATACTACAGCGTTATCACAGAGAATATAATGAAATCTCTCGAAAACGGCAGCAATGAATTTTTAAGAAGCTACGGACAGCTTTTGGATACTGTCGAGGAGCTTGTGTATGTCGTAGACTATGACACCAAGGAAATAGTGTATGCAAACAAGAGCTTCAAGGAGTATTTTGGACTTAAGGATAAGCCCGTATCGGGACTCAAATGCTATGAGGTGCTTTTTGGCAGCGACAATGTGTGCGATTTCTGCAACACCGAATCCGTGGAAAGCAGTGAAAACAGCTCCATAGAATACGAAAAACAGCTCGGCAACAAGATATTCAATGTCAAAAAGAGCATAACTTCCGTTTTTGACAAGAAAATAATTGTGCTCTGCGCAAAGGACATAACCGAGAATAAGCTTCTTAAAATGCGCTACGACGACACCGTGGATATGATGACCTGCGGCTACATAAAGTGCAAAAGAGACGAATACTGGACGGTTGTGGAGGCTAACAGCAATTTTTATGATATGATAGGCTACACTCCCGAGGAATTCAAGGAGCTCAAGCACAACAGATTTTCTCTGCTCCTCTCTCCGGGTCAGGCGGCAGAGATAATGCGTTCCGTTGACAATCAGCTTCAGTCAAGCTCCATGGCTAAGAACGAATACTGCATCATAGCCAAGAACGGCAGGGTAGTCTATGTCATAGACCAGATAAGTGCTTCGGTGGAGGAGGGCAATGAATATATATACACCACCTTCTTTGACATCACGGAGCGTAAGCTTGCCGAGACAGTCATTGAGGAACGCTATCAGCAGGAGCTTAAGTACAGAAATTCAATATCCGAGAGCGTGCTTGCCTTCTGCGAGCTCAATGTTACAAAATACAGGGTAGTAGGCTGGAACAAGGGCGACGCTATCATAGGCGACAGCGTCAACATATCCCTTGACGACGCCTTTCCGCTCATGTTCGACAGGCACTTAAGCCCCGAAACAAGCAGATTTTTAAGAGGCATATTCAATAAAGAGGTGCTTCTCGGCAAATATAAAAAGGGCGAAAAGAAATTCAAGATGGAGCACTACTTCGAGTTTATGGACGAATCCGTGTCGGGCTTCTGGGGACTTATAACCGTTAACCTCAGAAAGAACCCCACCACAAAGGATATAGAAGCGTTCATATACTTCAAGGATATCACAAGCGACAGGCTTCTTTCGCTTGCCATAGCCAAGGAGATCGCTCACGAGTATGACTTCATAGCCTGCATAGACGCAAAGCATAACAAATCCATAATAAAGGATTCTTCCGCATACGGCAGGGACAATGTTCTGGAATGTCCCGACTATGAGGCGGAGGTGATTCGCTATACAGGCACTCTCCTTATAGACGAGGACAGGGAATATCTAAGAGACAGACTTTCGCTCAAGACCATTATAAAAGAGCTTGAGGACAAGGACTTGTACGAGGTTACGGGCAGAGAGGTAACCGTAATAGGCATCACAAAGTACAAGAAATACAGATATTCCTATTTTGACAAGGATAAAATGCTCATTCTCTACTCTCAAAAGGACATAACCGAGAGAGTTGAAAACAAGGACAGAGTTGTCGTGGAGGAGCTTCTTAAGCTCGGAGACGACAGCAAGATAAAGAAGATAGTAACGGACTATATCGACAGACGAGAGAAGTTTCAGCGGGAGCTTCTCGAAAAGGCGCATATAGACGACCGCACGGGACTTTTAAATCTCAACGGTTTTTGCATAGCCGTTAAAAAGCTCCTTAAAGACAATCCCGATAAGGACTATTACCTGGTTGTGAGGGATATAAACAACTTCAAGGTTTACAACGAGCTTTACGGCAGAGCCAAGGGCGACGAGCTTCTCAAGTATATAGGTCAGCTTTTCAGAGGCAAGATAGATGAGCTTGGCGGAGTGTGCGGTTATCTGGGCGCAGACGACTTCGTGGCATGCTACAGCCCCAAGACGCTCTCGCAGATAGACATGATCACGGACTTTGTTGAAACCAGCGTAAAGAACTTTACATCCGATTACAAGATAATACTCTGCGCAGGCTTATACAAGATAACGGACAGAAATATGCCCGTTACCACAATGTGCGACAGAGCGGAGCTTGCGCTCAACAGGGCTAAAAAGGGCAATGTTGCGTCCTGTATGTATGACGACGGCATAAGAGCCAACCTCATAAAGACGCAGGAAGTGCTCAACGAGTTTCACAACGCTCTCAAGGAGGGTCAGTTCCAGATGTATCTCCAGCCCCAGTACAATATCTACACGGGCAGGATAGCGGGAGCCGAGGCTCTTGCAAGGTGGATACATCCCGAAAAGGGCATAATATCGCCTGCCGATTTTATACCCGTATTGGAGCAGAACGGACTTATACCCCAGCTTGACGCTTATATAGCGAATGAGGCGTGCCGTATAATGAGCCTTTTAAGAGAAACATTCTCGGGAGATATGCCCCCGTCGATAGCCATAAATCTTTCAAGAGCGGATATATACAGACCCGACCTTATTGTAGGGCTCAACGACACCAGAGAGAGCTATCAGCTCCCGCCGTCGGCTTTGAGGCTTGAAATAACCGAGTCGCTCTATGTGGAGCAGCCCAAGATAATGGCAAGCTTCATAGACGAGCTGAGAGGCACGGGCTATAGGGTAGAAATGGACGACTTCGGCAGCGGATATTCCTCGCTCAACACTCTTAAGGATATGGACATAGATATGCTCAAGCTGGATATGAAGTTCCTTTCGTCCATATACACCGAAAAGGGCGCCAAGATAATAAAGGCTGTCGTGGATATGGCAAATATGCTTGAAATACCCATGCTTGCAGAGGGCGTTGAAACCGAGGAACAGGTCAATTTCCTTAGAAATGTAGGCTGTAAGTATGTTCAGGGCTATTATTTCAGCAAGCCCATACCCGTAGAGGATTATATCAATCTCCTTATGACAACGGAATTTGAAAGAATAGGATAATAAAAAAACCGCACATTGTGCGGTTTTTTACTTGTTGATAAATTATTTTTTACCCTTCAGTCAGCCATTATTATGGCTGACATTGCGTGTCGATAAACAACCTTATTGTATGAAATTTTGCGGGCGAGCAATGCTCGCCCCTACGAGTGACTAGCTCACATTGTGGTTTGTAGGGGCGTGCCTTGGTTGCATGGGCGAACAGCAACACGAAGTGTTGCGACCAGCCATTGCACGCCCGTTTTATAACATTTTTTATATTTTGACTTTTTCGACAGTCTGAGTCAGCCATTATTATGGCTGACAGCTTCCCTGCTTCGCAAGGACGCCTTATAGTGTTGCGCCCTCCGGGCAAAATAATTTTACTGCTAGGTAAGCCGTCCTTTAGCCCGTCAGGGCTAAGGGAAGGGGGACCGTCGTTAGACGGTGGAAGGGTCAATATATGTACTTCCTCACAAACAAATTAAGCCTCCTATAAAGCAGTCCCGTTATAAACGATATGAGTATATACTTGAACATATTAAACGGCAGCACGGCGGCTATTGCCAGACCGCCGAGGCTTGTTATATAAGGATTTACACTTGCGCTTAGGCTCACCAGCGCTTCTGCGGAATATCCCATCCTTAGCTGATATATAGGAAAAATGACAAAATAGTTGACTACCGTGGCTGCAATGCTTGTAACCACAGTGCCGGCTATAAGTCCCGTGTGTCCGCCGAGCCTTGTGCGCGTCTTTTTATATATGAATACCGTCGTGAGCATATAGCAAAGGCTGTTTATCACATTTGCCAGCTCACCTACTCCGCCCGTTGCGGAGCCTTTCAGAAGAAGATGTATCGTAACTTTCACAAGCGCTATGAATACGCCCTGAAGCGGTCCTATTATAAGTCCTCCCAGCACGACTGCAAGGTCGGAAAGATCCAGCTTCAGAAAAGAAGGCGTAAACGGCACATTAAACTCCAGAAGCATAAGCACGGCGCTTATGCCGCCTAAGTCTGCCGCCAGCACCCACTTTGCAAGCTCATGTCTCTTGGTCTTAGCCATACGAATATCACTCCTTATTCGGTCTTATATCCCGTAACATTGTTTTTGATCATCCAGTCCATTTTGCAGCTCATAAGGTAAGCTATAACGTCGTTATCCTTGCCGTATATGGCTTTGTGTATGGCTTGGGCGTCAAAAAGGTCGTTGTAGGTCAGATAAGGATAATCTACCATAGGATTTGTGCCTGCCATGTAGTAGAGAGCGTAGTTGAGGTTGTTGCTTGCAAGCACCCACTGATCTCTTGTGTCCTCTATGGCAAGAAGCATCTTTTCGGCATATTCCTTATACTTCTCCTCTCTTGTGGTTTGATAAAGCGTATAGAGCAGATTCATTTCCGCCAGCTGATGATTGAGCGAAACATGAGTTCTGTTGTGTTCGTATTCGTAGCCGTAGTCCTCTACGAGCCAGCCCCCGTTCTTGGTTTCATAGTGATTTTGCGTGGCGTGGTCTATATAGTATTCCGCATATCTGCACACCGCCATCAGAAAATCGTCGTTGTTGTATCTCTTGTAGGCGTTTATGAGGTTTGTTGCAAAGTCCGTGTTGAACCTTGTGTCATAGAAGTCCGCGCCTATATTGAAGTCCTCCGCAAGCCAGTTTGACTTGGGACCCGTTGCCCAGTAGCCCAATTCGTTTTGATTCTGCATACAGATGTATGTGAACACATAGCCCAGATCATATGCGGCAAGGAAGTCGCCGTATCTTGAAAAGCTTGCGCCCACATAGTTTGAAGGATGTCTGTAGAGCATCGTGGGGCTGTAGGGTATATAGTTTGAAGGAGCCGCAAAGTAATAGCCGTCCCATGAAAATCTCCTGTCGACCGTGAGCTCCTGATTGAGCACATTGAAGTGATTTATGTTGTTCCAGTCCGAAAGGCTGTGCTCTGTCGAGAGCAGATACCATATCTCGCCCACATAGTTTGGATCGTGCGGGAAGCTGTATTCTATCGTAACCTTATCTTCGTTGGGGTCGACCGTTATATTTACGGGTTCTTCAAGCTGAGGATTGTATTCCTCCGTGTTGTTGCTGAATTTGTTGTTTGTATATACTGCGGGCACGCTCAGCACTATGGCGCCCTTGTCCGTATTTATAAAGAGAGTCTGTTTTTTAACATTCAGCGGATTCTGCGACATATACCATTCGCCCGTGTCGGAGTCCACATATCTCATCTCGAACTGCGAGCCGGGAAGCGTTATGCTTTCCTTGTATCTCTCCTCGCCCGACGAGTTGAAGGTATATCTTTTCATGCTGAAAATGTCGTTGTTTTCAAATCTAAAGCTCTTTTCGCGCACCGTCCTGTTGGCGTCGTTATATATGACCTCTTCCCTGTACTCGGGAGCCGTTACGGCTCTCCATTTGTCCTTAAATGTGTTTTTAACGATATTATAGGCTTCCAGAGCGTTGCCCGTGAGCGGATTTCCGTTTTTATCCACGGGGTTGTCGCTGTACTGCCTTAATTCGTAAGTTGTTATCTCAATGCCTGCCTCATACTTCGCCTTGTCAAATGTAGCGGGCTCCGCCGTGGTGGTTTCCGTCTGCGCTTCCGTCATTGTCATTGTGGTCTCGGCAGCCGCCTTATCGCCCTTTGACTTCGCCCTTACGCCCGTAGCGCCTCTGCGCGTTGTGGCTTGCGTCGTAGTCATTTCGGTAGTGCTTTCCGCTGTGGTCGTTTCCGTGGTCGGCGTGTAATTCTTTACGGTGAATGTAGCCGCCATGGAGCTTACCGCCATTGCCGCCGTGCACAGCAATGTAGCCGACGAAGCTGCAAGCAGTATTTTTAAACAGATTCTTTTCATTCTGTATTCACTCTCCTGTTATTTTTTCCTAACCTACATTATAGCAGAAAAACCCTCCTATTACATTACAATATAATTAAATTTAATTAAATTTAGTTTGAACTTTCCCTATTGTTGTACACAAAAAGGAAAAGCGATGCCGAACATATTATAACATAGCCTATCACGCTGTACACATCGGGTATCTGTCCGAAAAGGAAGAAGCCCAGCGCAGCCGCGAATATTATCTGCGTGTAGTCGAATATGGATATCTCCTTCGCGGGAGCGTTTGAATAAGCCGCCGTTATGGTGAACTGTCCGCCTGCCGCCGCAAGTCCCGCCATGAGCAGAAAGCAGAGCTGCGCGGGGCTCATGGGTTTATAGCCCGTCAGCACGAACGGAAGCACCGCAATACAGCTGAAAGCCGAGAAAAAGAACACTATAAGCGGACCTTTTACGCCCCTTTGTCCCAGAGCGCGCACCGCCGTGTATGCCGCGCCTGCGCCTATGCCGCCCAGCGTGCCCATAAGAGCGGGCATTACCTCCGCAAAGTCAAGCGTGGGCTTTATTATGAAAAGACTGCCGGCAAACGCCGTTATAACGCCTATCGCCTGCACAAGCTTGGGCTTTTCCCTCAAAAAAAGCATTGAAAATATAATGGCAAAAAAGGGCGAAAGCTTGTTCAGCATTGAGGCATCGGAAATATTGAGCCTGTCAACTGCGTAGAAATTGCCCAGTATACCTATTGTGCCCATAACGGAGCGTATCAATAACAGGGGAATGTCTGCCTTTTTGTAGCCGAAGCCCGTTTTGCTCTTTATCAATATGCCCGCCGCCGCCAGCATTGCTATAAAGTTCCTGAAAAAGCTTTTCTGCACAGTCGGCAGGTCGCCCGAAAGCCTCACAAAGCAATTCATGAGCGCAAAGCAGAACGCAGAGGTTATGATGTAAATTATGGCTTTTTGTTTCTTGTTCATTTTGTTCTCTCCAAAAAATAACGGGACGGTCTCTCCCGCCCCGAACTTTCAATAACTATATATGATTTAAGCCGGTGCGAGCCGCTAGTCTGAGCCAACGGCTCAGGGAGCGGTAAGCTCGCACACTGACAACTCTTTTGTGCGGTATTAATTCCACTAACCTATGGGGCACAAAAGCCGTTAGGGGTGTATCAGCGCTTTTCCTGCGGAAAAGCCGCACTTCGTGCGTCCGCATCTATCTTTGCGGCGCAATGGGCGAATCGGAACCGCCCTTTGAATCGGAAGAAGTATCCGACAAGGCGAAGCCTTGCTTTTGCGAAGCAAAAGTTCTGAACACGCTTTTTGCTTCTTTTTGTGCGCAAAAAGAAGATAAAATAATAATGTGTAAAAATTATATTTTTTTACGGTTTGAGGCGGTAATCGCCTCTCTAATATTTACTCCGCATTAGCCGCTTCGAGCTCATCCAGATTAAGTACTCCGCCTATCTTAAGTCCCACATGTATCTTTATCTTTGCGGTCTTTGTCTCTGCGTCCCACTCAACCTCTGCATTCACTGCCTCGCTCACGGCTCTTAACGGAAGCATCATCCTTCCGTCCACTATCTGCGCGGGAACTTCAAGCTCTACCGATGTTTCGCCGTTTACCAGCATTGTGGGGCTGTCTGCCTGCACAGCGACCGACTTGCTTCCTCTTGAAAGCGCAGCCGTCTTGGTATCTGCGTCCCATTCCACAAGATAGCCCATTTCCTCAAATACTCCCCTTACGGGAACCATTGTCCTGCCGTCTATTATTATGCCCTGAACATCCACAGGCACATCGTTTACGGTTACATTCACTCCGTCCGCCGCAAATACGGCTGTAGCGCTCATCACAAGCGCAGCAAAAAGCGCAATAAGTTTTTTCATAATTTTGTCCTCCTTTTTTTATGAAGCGGCCTTTATTATTTCCATGACCGCGTTTATTCCCTGCGAAGCAGGGGAATTTTCCATGCTTTGTATATATTTTTCCCTTTCGGTATATACCTTGTTTATTGTGTCAAAAAGACTGCCCTTCGTCATCTTTTCCTCGTCCAGCACCTCCGCAAAGCCCTGCTTTTTAAAGCTTTGCGCGTTCAATATCTGGTCGCCTCTGCTGGCGTTTTTGCCCAGAGGTATGAGGAGCATGGGCTTTTTAAGCGCCAGAAATTCGCATATGGCGTTCGAGCCCGCCCTTGATATCACCATGTCGGAGCAGGCGAATATGTCGGGCAGTTCGTCCGATATATATTCATACTGCCTGTAGCCCGTTTTGTCATTGAGGCTCTCGTCTATGTTGCCCTTTCCGCAGAGATGTATTATGTCATACTTGGGAAGGAGTTTGTCCAGAAGCTCCCTCACTGCCGTATTCACCTTCACAGAGCCCTGCGAACCGCCCATTATGAGTATAACGGGCTTGTTTCCGCTGAAGGAGCAGAACTCAAGACCTTTTTTCTTCTCGCCCTCAAAGAGCATATCCCTTATGGGCGTTCCCGTGTATATTCCCTTGTTGTCCTTTATGTGCTTCACAGCCTCCGGGAAGGTCGTGCACACAGCCGTGGCAAACGGCATAGCCAGCTTGTTTGCAAGTCCGGGAGTTATGTCCGACTCGTGGCAGACGACTCTTACCTTGTTCATCGCCGCGCCTATAACGACGGGTACCGCCACAAATCCGCCCTTTGAAAACACCACGTCGGGCTTTATTTTCTTTATTAGCCTCTTAGCCTGAAATATTCCCTTTACAACTCTGAAAATATCGGAGAAATTCTTTTTGTCAAGATATCTTCTCAGCTTGCCCGAGCTTATGCCGTAATACGGCACGCCCGTTTTCTTTATGAGATCCTCCTCCATTCCGCCCTTGCTGCCTATGTAGTATATTTCATAGCCCGCTTTTTTGAGGTGGGGTATAAGAGCTATGTTGGGGGTAACATGTCCTGCCGTTCCGCCCCCCGTAAGAACTATTTTTTTCATATTATGCCTCCGATTTAAGGTTATCTTTTTTTATTATATAACTTATTATATAAAAAAGCAATAATATTTTATACAAAGCCCTTATTGTGAAATTTTACTCTTGATTAAAATTCCCAAAGTGGTATATTTATATTATAGAGCAAAATTTTACCGTTTACGGTTTATAGATAATATAAGTATTCGCAAAGGGAGGTGCCTTCATGAAAAAGTGCGTTGCGGTCATAGAGATAGCGTCCAACGAGCTTAGGCTCAAGATAGGCGAAAGATACAAGAAAAATGTCAAAATACTGGAAAATGTTACAAATCCGCTTGCGCTCGGCAGGGATACCTTCCACAGCGGAAGAATATCCGTAGAGAGTCTTGAAAAAACTGCCGAAACCATATCGGGCTACAAGGAGGCGGCGCTTGCCTACGGCATAAAGAACATAACGGCGCTTGCCACAACAGCCGTTAGAGAGAGCAGAAACAGGGACTTCATACTCGACCAGCTCAAGGTAAAGACGGGCATAGACCTCAAGGTGATAGACGATACGCAGGAGAAGATATATATAAACAAAATGACGCTCGCGCATCTGGACAAGGACGAAATGCAGTCTACGCTCATTGCGCACCTCGGCTCGGGCAATATAAGCATATTTGTCTTAAGAGACGGCAATGTGGACGGAGGACTTAACATAAAAATAGGCTCTCTGCGCATATCCGAGCTCTTTGACGATTACCGCCAAAACACCTCGAACTATGTTCAGGTCATAAAGGAATATCTCTATCCGTATCAGGAAGCCATATCGAGCTTCATAACCGAAAAGCTCAAAAATTTTGTAATAAGCGGAAACGAGATAGCCACCATTTCAAGAATGTGCAATGCCAAGAATAAAAACGGCATGAATATAATATCGCGGGACGATTTTCTGGCGCTCTACAAGGAAATAAAGAATATGACGCCCGAGGATATAGCCGAAAGGTATGATATGAGCGTTGAAAAGGCGGAGGACATACTCCCCGCGGTCATAATATATTCAAGGCTTATAAAGTTCACGAGCGAGAAATATATAATCTCCCCCATACTCACGGCGGGCGACGCCATACTCTACGAAGAACTTTTCCCCGAGGAGGCAAAGAAGCTCTCCGAAAAGTATGACGAGTTCTCCGTCATCTCCGCAAGGAATATTATGTCAAGGTTCGGCTTCAAGCCCGAATACGGCGACGCCGTGGCGTGCGCGGCTCTTGCCGTATTTGACAAGATGAAAAAACACCACGGTCTCGGCGGCAGGGAAAGGCTCATGCTGAGGCTTGCCGCCATGCTGGAGGAGATAGGCAAGGCGGTAAATATAAGGGAACACGAAAGACTTTCCTATCATATTATAAGACGGCTCGACATAGTGGGCATAAACGAGAGAGAAAAGCGCATTATTGCCGCCGTGGCATACTATCACAGCGATGTTATGCCCTATGAGGACAACGGAGTTTACAAAAAGCTCTCGGAGAGCGACAGGGTGGTAGTATGCAAGCTAAGCGCGATCTTGAAGCTTGCCAATTCGCTCTACCGCAGCCACAACAGCAAGATAGAGGGGCTTAGCATAAGCCTTAAGGACAGCAGGCTTATAATAACGGCGTCCGCATATAAGAGCCTTGACCTTGAAAAGTGGTCCTTTGACAAGAACAAACAGCTTTTCGAGGATGTATACGGGCTTACGCCCGTGCTTAACAAAAGGAGTGTAATGTGATGGCAGAACTTAACAATAAGGAATATTACTACAACAGAGAGCTTAGCTGGCTGGAGTTCAACACAAGGGTGCTCGAGGAGGCAACGGAAAAGAGCCATCCTCTTTTTGAGCGCTTTAATTTCCTTGCCATCACCGCCTCCAATATGGACGAGTTTTTCATGGTGAGGGTAGCGGGACTTATAACGCAGGAGTTTTCGGGCTCGCACAAGAAGGACCCCGCGGGAATGACGGCCGGCGAGCAGATAAAGCATATATCCGAAAAGGCGCACAGCCTTGTGCACAGGCAGTACAGCATACTCAACAGGTCGCTTCTGCCTCAGCTCGAGGAGGAGGGCATAGTCTTTGTCAAGCCGGGCGAGCTTTCGGCAAAGCAGAAGGACTTTGTAAAGACCTATTTCAACACTACGCTTTACCCCATACTTACGCCCATGGCTGTGGACACCTCCAGACCCTTTCCTCTGCTTTCGAACAACAGCCTCAACATAATAGCGGAGCTTAGGAACGAGCAGAACGAGGACATGTTCGCCCTTGTGCAGATACCCTCCGTTGTGCCCAGAATAGTGAAGCTCCCCTCAGAGAACGACAAAACGCAGCTTATAATGCTGGAGGACATAGTAAAGACATATATAGGCAGGCTTTTCAACGCTCATAAGGTGCTTTCCGCCTATTGCTTCAGAGTTACCAGAAACGCCGACCTTGAAATAGACGAGGAGGATTCTCACGATTTGCTTTCGGAGATAGCCGATTCCGTCAAGCAGAGAAAATGGGGCGCACCCGTAAGGCTCGAAGCCGAAAAGGATATGTGCAAAAATTCGTTTGATTTCCTTGCCGAAAGGCTTGAAATAAGGGAGCACGAGGTCTATATGATACCCTCCGTTCCCGACCTCACGGTGTGGTTTTCGCTCTCGTCGGTTCTCGACAGACCCGAGCTCTGCAATAAACCCATGCCTCCCGTTCCCGTTGCGGAGTTTGAGGACAGGGATATGTTTGAAGTCATAAAGGAAAAGGATGTGCTCATGCATCATCCCTATCAGTCCTTTGAACCCGTGGTAAACTTTGTCAAGCTTGCCGCGCGCGACAAAAATGTGCTTGCCATAAAACAGACGCTATACAGAGTTTCGAGCAATTCGCCCATAATAGCGGCGCTTATGGAGGCTGCCGAAAACGGCAAGCAGGTTACGGTGCTTGTGGAATTGAAGGCGCGCTTTGACGAGGAGAACAACATCAACTGGGCAAAGAAGCTCGAAAAAGCGGGCTGTCATGTAATATACGGTCTTGTGGGTCTTAAGACTCACTGCAAGCTCTGTCTTGTGGTAAGGCGCGAGGAGGAGGGCATTGTGCGCTACTGCCACCTCGGCACGGGCAATTACAACGACAAGACAGCCAAGCTCTACACGGACATGGGGCTTTTCACCTGCAAGGAGACCATAGCCTCCGATGTGTCCGCTATATTCAACTGCCTTTCGGGCTATTCAAAATATCCCGCATGGAACAAGCTCTCTGCGGCGCCCACCGACCTTAGAGAAATGTTTATAAAAAACATAGAGCACGAGCAGAAAAACGCCAAGGAGGGCAAGCCCGCCATGATAATAGCCAAGATGAATTCCCTTGTGGACAGAGGCATTATAAAGGCGCTTTACAAGGCGAGCATGGCAGGAGTCAAAATTGAACTCATAGTCAGAGGAATATGCTGTCTTAAAACAGGCATAGAGGGCGTCAGCGACAATATAAGAGTGCGCAGCATAGTGGGCAGATTTTTGGAGCACAGCAGGATATATTATTTTGAAAACGGCGGTTCTCCAAAGCTCTATCTCTCCTCCGCCGACTGGATGAACAGAAATCTGGACAGAAGGGTAGAGGTAGCCTTTCCCGTTGAGGACGAGGAGCTTAAAAAGCGCGTAATGCAGATAATAGACATCACTCTCAGGGATAATGTAAAGGCGAGGATACAGCAGAAGGACGGAAGCTATAAGCACATAGACAAGAGGGGCGCAAGGGAGCTTATATCCAGCCAGGAGGAATTTTATAAGCTGGAGCTCGAGAGATACCATAGCTATAAAAGCCCCGAGGACGACGACATATTCAAGCCCGTAAAGGCGGGCGAATAAAAAAGCGGATTTTTATCCGCTTTTTTTAATGCTTCGGTTTAGGGTAGGGCAGCTTTATATCCGTTCTGCCCACGAGATAATCCACGCTTGTGCCGTAAAAATCCGCCAATACCCCCAGAGCCTCAACGGAAATGCCCCGCACTCCCGTTTCATAGCCCGAGTATGTTCTTTGGCTCACATTCAGCAGCTTTCCGATGTATTCCTGTGTCAGGTCGTTGTCCTCTCTTAAATTTCTGAGTCTTTCATATATCATAGCCCAAATCCTCCTCTAAAAAAAGGTTATCATACCTCATTTTGCGGTATTGACTTTTAGCGCGTTTTGAGCTAAAATTTGTGTAATATACCAAAAAACAATAGTTCGAGGGAGGTATTGATATGCCTATGTACAGTATCGACGAGCTTATAAATGCTCTTGAAAGCCTTAAACGGCAGGGCTATGAATATGTGGGAATAGAAGAGGAAAGCGCAGACTGTCTTAAGCTTTACAGCATAAAAACGGGAGAGGGCGCAAGGCTTATACTATGTCTTAAAGCGGGCGATTATTATTATCTGTAATTTTGACCTTGCAAATTACTTAAAATAATGATACAATATAGGGTAATGTGATTTCAGTAATATATAAACGGAGGTTAATACAGTATGAGCGGACATTCCAAATTTGCAAATATCAAGCATAAGAAAGAGAAAAACGACGCCGCAAAGGGCAAAATATTTACAGTCATAGGCAGGGAGCTTGCCGTTGCAGTAAAGGCGGGCGGTCCCGACCCCGACAGCAATTCAAGGCTTAGGGACGCCATAGCCAAGGCTAAGGCAAACAATATGCCAAACGACACCATAGACAGAAGCATAAAGAAGGCTGCGGGCAACCTTGACGCCGTAAACTATGAGTCCATCACCTACGAGGGCTACGGTCCCAAGGGCGTGGCAGTCATAGTCGAAGTGCTTACGGACAACAAGAACCGTTCTGCCGCAAATGTCAGAAGCGCCTTCACAAAGGGCGGCGGCAACATGGGCACAACGGGCTGCGTAAGCTTTATGTTTGACGAAAAGGGTCAAATAATAGTCGAAAAGGACGACGAGCTCGACGGCGAGGAGCTTGAAATGGTCGCTATAGAGGCGGGCGCAGAGGATATCTCCGAGGAGGAGGACAGCTTCGAGATAATAACAGCTCCCGAGGACTTCTCGGCAGTGAGAGAGGCGCTTGAAAACGCAGGCATAGAAATGGCTGAAGCCGAGGTCTCAATGATTCCCCAGACCTACACCGAGCTCACCGACGAGGAGGATATAAAGAAGATGACAAGACTTCTCGATATGCTCGACGATGACGACGATGTAAAGAATGTATACCATAACTGGGACGAATAAATAAACATATAAAAGGGAGAGCGAAATGCTCTCCCTTTTTTCAGCACACCACAGCCACAAGCACCGTCATATCGTCCTTCACATATCCCTTGCAGTTATCCTCCGCTCTTGCGAGTATGCTCCTTGCTATCTTTCCCGGGTGATTGTTCCTCCGTCTTTTAAGTATATCCGCCACCCAGTCCTCATTTCTCAATGCGCCTCCCCGCGAATCCAGCACGCCGTCGGTCATCATCACTATCACATCCCCCTTTGCCAGATTTTTAGTGAATATCTCTCTGTCCACCTCTCCCAGTATGCCCACCGGCAGAGATGACGCCCTCAATATTTCCACCTCTCTGCCCCTTGCTATGAGCGTAGATACGGCGCCTATCTTTATAAATTCAGCCGTGCCCGTGTATAGGTCGAATGTACACACATCAAGCGTTGAAAAGCACTCCTTTCCCTCGTCCATGAGCAGTACGGAATTTATGGACTCCAGTATGGTTTCTCTGTCAAAACCCGCCGTCATAAAGTCCTCGTACATCTCTATGGACGCCGCGCTTTCCTCCCTTGCCGTCTCTCCGCTTCCCATGCCGTCCGCAAGCGCGATAAGATGCTTTCCGCTTTCAAGGGGCATATTGGTGTAGCTGTCTCCCGATATGTCGCTGTCCGTCTTGTGCACACCGCAGGAATATACATTCAGCCTCAAAAGGGGCTTTTCCGCAAGATGCAGAACACAGCTTCTATCCTCCGTTACGCAGTCATCGTCAAGGCTTATAAATTCCATATCAAGAAGCTCCTTAAGGCTTGGTATTATGCTTTTTCTGCACACATCGCAGCCGTGGCAGTCCTCCAGCGTTATAAATATTTCAAGCCTGCCCGTTATTCTGAATGCGGCTACGCTTTTCACCATATTGCTCGTAAGCGCCTTGTATATCCTTGTGCTCAGCTCCGCGTCGGAAAAAAGGTTCTCCGTCATGCTCTCCTTAAGCTCGCCTATCACTCTGCCCGCGTTTGCAAGCTGTCTTAGGGTGAGATATTTTATGTTTTTCATTCTTTCGCGCCATATTTTCCTGTCCCTGTACATTTTTACATATCCGTCCGCAGCCGCCGTTATTTCGGTATACCGCGGGCAGTTCATCATAAAAAGACCTCCCAGAGCGTCCTTGTCCGCCCTTCCTTTGTCAAGCCATTCGGATATGGCGTTGTACACCGCCTTATATGTGCGCACACAGTTTTTGCTCCAGCAGTCCTCCACATTTGCGCAGTCCTTGCAGCTTATTTCCGTTACTCTGTCGAATATTTCCCTCTTGTCCTCCTCGGCGTTTTCAGCCGCGGCGGACATATAAGCCTTTGAACAGCTCTTTGCCGCTCTTTCAAGCGCGGCGGACAGAGTTTTGAGCCTTTCTCCCGTTATCCTCTGTATATCTCTTGCATAGCAGGAGCTTCGGCTTGCGTCCGTATCTATCACATTCAGAGCGCTTATATTTTCGCGCAGTATCACATTGAGCGCCGCCGCGAGCACAGCCTCGACTACCGCAAGCATGGCAAAAAGGAGAGAAAAGTCGTAGTACATTGCAAATATAAGTCCGCCCGTGAGTACCGAAAGTCCGCCCACACAGCTTTGCTTGTACCTGTCGTTCCCTATGATATGTATAGCGCACATTATGCCCAGCGCTATTATATATCTCACGCTGTACATTTTTTCGGCAATGCTTATAAGCCCCAGCGCCGAGGCTATGAGTATGGGATAAAATCCCGATTTGAAGCAGAACACCGACACATAGCCTATTATTATGGGATTTACTATTCCGAAAAGCTCCAGTCTGCCCAGCATAAAGCCGATAACGCCGTATGTGAGCGCATAGCTCTTGCTCATTTTTTTAAAAAAGCCCGTATTGCTTGTCATTTGTCAAATCTCCCTTTTTATATATTTATCCATAAATAAGTATAGTGTTAAGCCGATATGAAATTTGCCGAAGTTTAAGAGCTTGTACAAAAAACTTTGTTTAAAATATTGACAAGCTTTTACCTTTGGGCTAATATAAAAAAGGTGATTTTTATGGAAATATTATATGAGGACAAATATATACTTATAGCCAAAAAGGCGGCGGGAGAGCCGTCTCAGCCCGACAATTCGGGCGTAAAGAGCCTTGCGGAAAGGGCAGAGGAGCGCACGGGACAAGGCGTGCATATTATAACCCGACTTGACAGACCCGTAAGCGGACTTGTGCTTTTTGCCAAGGATAAAAGCACGGCTTCAAAGCTTTCAGCCATGCTTGAAAACAATGGTATAACAAAGATATATCATGCTCTGGTCTGCGGAGATATAAAAGAAGAGGGCAGCATAGAGAGCTATTTAATGAAAAACAGCCGTCTTAATATATCAAAGACGGTGAATAAGGGCAATATAGGCGCAAAGTATGCGCTTTTACATTATAAGCTCTTGGAGAGGGGAAAGGAAACCAATAAAGCGGAGATAAGGCTCGTTACGGGCAGACATCATCAGATAAGGGCGCAGTTCGCTTCAATAGGCGCTCCGCTTTACGGCGACACGAAGTACAACGAAAAATTCAGGCACAAAACAAACGTAACTCTTGCCCTCTGCGCCTGCCTGCTGGAATTTACACACCCCATAACGGGCGAGCATATCAAAGTACGGATAGATGACGGACTGGAGGTAAAATGATCCTATAAATATGTTCAAATGAAATAAGATGTTGGAGGAAAACCCGATATGAAAGAGATCAGATTTTATGAAAGCATAGAGGATGAGCTGCTTAAGTATGCGGTCATTATATCCAAAGCAAATGATAAATATGTTTTTTGCAGGCATAAAGACAGAAATACATGGGAGATCCCCGGAGGTCATAGGGAATCGGGAGAAAATATTATTGATACGGCTAAGCGGGAGCTCTATGAAGAAACCGGCGCCATAAAATTTGAAATAAAGCCTGTTTGTGTATATTCTGTTACATCACACGATAATTCCGAAGGCGAGGAGTCTTTCGGTATGTTGTTTTTTGCCGATATCATGTCTTTTGAAAAAGAGCTGCACAGTGAAATTGAGGAAATCGCGCTGTTTGATAAACTGCCGGAAAAATTGACTTATCCCGATATCCAGCCATATTTAATAAACGAGGCAAAAAGACGGGGATTTCTGCCTCTGTTCCCAACCGACACTTTGAGTCTTTGACCGAATAACGGCATTGTAATTATAAAAAAGTCAAATTATCGGGCGTGCAATGCACGCCCGCAAAAATTTTATATAACAGGTAGTTTGTATACACAAAAAAAAGCATCCGAAGATGCTTTTTTCTTTATTTAAAAAGTCCCTTTTTCTTATGCGATGTTCCGCCGAGGCTTTCGCCGAGCTTCTGCAGAAGCTCCTTCTGCTCCTTTTTGAGCTCCGTAGGCACTACCACCTTCAATGTAACTATAAGGTTTCCTCTTGCCTTGTCGTTTCTCACATTGTAAGCGCCCTTGCCTCTGAGCGTTATCTTTGTTTCGGGCTGTGTTCCGGGCTTTAATGTATAGCTTTCCTCGCCGTCTATTGTGGGTATTTTTATCTCTCCGCCGAGCGCCGCCTGAACTATGTTTATCGAAACCTCCGTGTAGAGGTCGTTGCCCTGCCTTTGGAACTGTCTGCCGGGCGTAACGAGTATCTGCACAAAGAGGTCGCCGTTTGCACCGCCCTGCGTGCCTGCTCCGCCGAGACCCTTCTTCCTTATGGACTGACCGTGAGCTATGCCCTTGGGTATTTCAACGCTTATGGTCTTTCTCTCGGTAACGTTGCCCTTGCCGCCGCATTTGGGGCATTTTTCCTTTATTATTTTACCCTCGCCGCCGCACTGCGAGCAGGGGCGCACCGTTTGAGCCATGCCGAAGGGCGTCCTTGTGGTTACCTTTTCCTGTCCCGTGCCGTGGCAGCGCGGACAGGTCTCGGGCTGTGTTCCCGCCTTTGCTCCCGTGCCGCCGCACTCCGTACATTTTTCGCTTACGGGCACGGTTATGTTCTTGGTACAGCCAAACATACTCTCCTCAAACGAAATGGTAAGGTTGTATTGTAGGTCGCTGCCCTTCTGCGGCCCCCTGCGCCTTGACGAGCCTCCGCCGAAGATATCGCTGAAGCCGCTGAAGCCTCCGCCGAAGATATCGCCGAAGATATCGCCCATATCCATTCCGCCGAAGCCTCCGAAGCCGCCTGCGCCTGCGCCCATTCCGCCCTGCTCGAATGCCGCATGACCGTACTGGTCGTAAGCCGCTTTTTTCTGTGTGTCGCTCAATATTTCATAGGCCTCGTTTATCTCCTTCATCTTTTCCTCGGCGTCGGGCGCCTTGTTGATGTCGGGATGATACTTCCTTGCCATCTTGCGGTATGCTTTTTTTATTTCATCGGCGCTTGCGTTCTTGTCTATGCCGAGCACCTCGTAATAATCCCTTTTATCCGCCATTGTTTCACCTCTTTATTTACCGCAACAAAGAGTCAGAGCCCAAAAGCTCCGACTCTCCGTTGTATTAAGCTTAATTTTGATATCAGCCGTCTATTATGTCGTCATTTCCGCCTGCCGCGCCCTGCTGTGCATTGGGATCAACGCCCGCTGCCTGTGCAGCCTCGTAGAGCTTAGTAGAAAATTCCTGAACAACATTGCTCAAGCTCTCACATGCAGTCTTCAATGTAGCCACATCGGTATCGCTCATGTTCTCGGCTGTGAGGTTGTCGTTCACCTTCTTGAGGTTCTCGACCTCGCCCTCTATTCTTGCCTTGTCCTCGGCGCTTATCTTGTCGCCCAGGTCCTTGATGAGCTTTTCTGTCTGGAACACAAGGCTGTCAGCCTGGTTCTTGGTGTCAACTGCTTCCTTTCTCTTTGCGTCCTGCTCGGCATACTGCTCTGCTTCCTTTACAGCTCTGTCTATTTCCTCGTCGGAAAGGTTCGTAGATGAAGTGATAGTTATATCCTGCTCCTTGCCCGTGCCGAGGTCCTTAGCGGAAACCTTTGTAATGCCGTTTGCGTCTATATCGAAGGATACCTCTATCTGGGGGATACCTCTGGGAGCGGGAGCGATGCCGTCAAGACGGAAGCGTCCGAGGCTCTTGTTGTCCTTCGCCATAGGTCTTTCGCCCTGTACGATGTTTATATCAACAGCCGTCTGATTGTCCTCGTAAGTTGAGAATATCTGCTTCTTGTTTGTAGGTATAGTAGTGTTTCTGGGTATAAGAGCCGTAGCAACTCCGCCCGCTGTTTCGATACCGAGAGTGAGAGGCGTTACATCGAGAAGAAGTATAGAGCCTGCGCCCTCGTCGCCTGCGAGAGTACCGCCCTGAATAGCCGCGCCTATGGCAACGCACTCGTCGGGGTTGATGCCCTTGAAGGGCTCCTTGCCCGTTATCTTCTGGACCTCCTCCTGAACGGCGGGTATTCTTGTGGAACCGCCCACGAGCAATACCTTTGAAAGGTCCTTAGCCGTGATGTCGGCATCGCTCAAAGCTGTCTGCACGGGACCCAATGTAGCCTCCACAAGGTCGTGTGTAAGCTCGTTGAACTTAGCTCTTGAAAGAGTTATGTCCATGTGCTTGGGACCGTCTGCGCCCACCGTGATGTAGGGTATATTTATATTTGAAGTGGTTGCGGATGAAAGCTCCTTCTTAGCCTTTTCTGCCGCCTCCTTAAGTCTCTGCATAGCCATCTTGTCGCTTGAAAGGTCGATGCCCTCCTTAGCCTTGAAGTCGTTTACAAGATAGTCTATTATCCTCTGGTCGAAGTCGTCGCCGCCGAGGTGGTTGTTTCCGCTTGTTGCAAGCACCTCTATTGAGCCGTCGCCGATGTCTATTATGGACACGTCGAACGTACCGCCGCCGAGGTCGTATACCATTATCGTCTGCTCCTGCTCGTTGTCAAGACCATATGCAAGCGCTGCGGCTGTGGGCTCGTTTATAATTCTCTTTACATCAAGACCCGCGATCTTGCCTGCGTCCTTTGTAGCCTGTCTTTGAGCGTCGGTGAAATATGCGGGCACGGTTATTACAGCCTCCGAAACGCTCTCGCCTATATAAGCCTCTGCGTCCTTTTTGAGCTTCTGCAATATCATTGCCGATATTTCCTGAGGCGAATACTGCTTGTCGTCGTTCTTGAACTTGTAGTCCTCGCCCATGTGTCTTTTTATGGATATAACGGTACCGTCCACATTTGTTACAGCCTGACGCTTAGCGGTCTCTCCCACAAGCCTTTCGCCGCTTTTTGTAAAGCCTACGATAGAGGGAGTTGTTCTCTCGCCCTCTGCGTTTGTTATAACTGTGGGCTGACCGCCCTCCATAACAGCTACGCATGAATTTGTTGTTCCTAAGTCAATGCCTATTATTTTTCCCATTATTCTCTCTCCTTTTTATTGTTATTGTTGTTTGTTTTTGTATTTATATAAAGTGCCTTAGTTGGCAACCTTTACCATTGAAGGTCTTATGACCTTGTCGCCGTGTCTGTAGCCCTTTTGGAATACCTCGACTACCACGTTTTCATCACAGCTTTCGTCCTCTATGTGCATCACTGCCGAGTGCACATTGGGGTCGAAGGGCTCGCCCTGCGCGGGTATTTCCTCCACGCCAAGCCCCGACATCACCTCAAGGAGCTGTTTTAATATCATTTCTATTCCCTTGTAGGTGGGGCTTTCCTTGTCCTCTGCCGCCGCCACGGCTCTTTCAAAGTTGTCCACAACGGGCAGGAAGCTTTCGACCGCCGCCCTTATGCCGTTGTTGTACATGCTCTGCTTTTCCTGGTTAGTGCGCTTGCGGAAGTTTTCAAATTCTGCAAGCTGTCTAAGCCATTTGTCCTGAGCCTCTTTGAGTCCCTGCTCGGCTTTTTGGAGCTTTTCTTCAAGGCTTTCCTCCTTGGGCTCTTCCGTTTTGCCGTCTCCGTTCTCCTCAGCCTCGGCAGCTTCCTCCGCCGTGTTTTTGTTTTCGGTGCCTTCGGCATCTTTTTCCACGGGCTCTTTTTCCTCTGCCGTTTCGTTCGTCATTTCCTTATTATCCATACTATCCGTCATAATCTCCGTCCTCTCCTCCGCCAAGCATGGCGTCGATAATAGTGTCGAGCTTTCGTATTATCTCGTCAAGCACCGATACGGTCTGCGAATAATTCATTCTTGTGGGGCCTATTATTCCTATCCTGCCCACCGAGTTCTTGCCGTATCTGTAGTTGGCTCTGACAATACTGCAATCCTTAAGCTCTTCCATCTTGTTCTCTCCGCCTATCACTATTTCTATTTTGTCCGCCGCGGTATCCTCTCCCCCGCCCAGCAGTGTGATAAGCATATCCTTTTCCTCGAATGCCTGAAATATATTCTTGGCTTTTTTAACATCGCTGAATTCGGGGAAGCCCAGCAGATTTTTAACTCCGCTTGTGTACAGGTGAATGTCCTCCTCCTGCCTTACGGTGGATATGACCGCCCTGAACACGTTTACTATGAGCTCGCCGTAGTCGGCAAATTCCTTGAGCGCCTCCTGCACCTTGTCGGAATTTATATCGTCGAGAGCATAGTTTTCAAGCACGGAGTTTATTTTGCCCGACAGTCTGTAAAGTCCGTCGGCATCCGGCATATTCTTTGCCTTTATCATGTGGTTTTTGATGGCGTTGTTTTCCGTTACGACCACTGCCGCCGCCGTGTTCTTGTCCACGGGCACGAGCTGTATGTGTTTTATCTTCACTCCCGAGCTCTTTGGCTCCGCGACCACCGTCGTGTAGTTCGTGAGCATAGCCAGCGCCTTTGCGGTCTGCTGCATGAGATATTCCACTCTGTTCACGTTGAACGAAATTGCGTTTTTAAGAAACTCCGCCTCGTCGTCGGTGAGCATCCTCTTATGCATCATGTTGTCCACATACATTCGATAGCCCGACTGCGAGGGTATCCTTCCCGCGGAGGTGTGGGGCTGTTCTATAAAGCCCATCTCCTCCAGGTCGCTCATTTCGTTTCTTATCGTAGCGGGTGAAATGCCCAGGTCGTACTTTCTGGCTATTGTTCTTGAGCCAACGGGTTCCGCCGTAGCGATGTAATCGGTGATAATCGCTTCCAATATCTTTATTTTTCTCTCATTCAGCTTCAAATTATCACCTCTTTGCGCTTTTTGTCTGCAATTTTAAGGCTTTGCAGACCCTTTGTTTGTTAGCACTCAATCAAAACGAGTGCTAACTTTAACTATAATATACCACAGGGTACAAACTTTGTCAATAGTTTTTAATAAATTTTTTTACGAGTTTTCATATAAATTTTGGAAATATATAAAAATTTATGTTTTTGTACTAGCATTATTTGGAATTATAGTTTATAATAAAAGTAAGTATATATATTATAATAAATAAGAGAAGGGATGTGTGTATATGCTAACAACAGTTAATATGATGGAAATGCAGCTCATAATAAGCGCGTCTCACGGCGACCCGCACACGGTTCTGGGTATGCACGAGGTAACGCTCGACGACAAGCCGTGCCTTGTGGTGAGGGCATTTATACCGCAGGCAAAGTCTATAACGGTCATAGACCCCAAAAAGCCCGACAAGGTATTTGAAATGGAAAAGATACACGACGACGGCTTTTTTGAGTGCGTTATAAAGACAAGGAAAAAATGGTTCAGATATCAGCTCCATATTGAGGACTACGAGGGCAACGACTGGACGACATACGATCCTTATTCATTCTCTCCCGGCATAGGCGAGCAGGATATCTACCTTTTCAACCAGGGTACTCACTATCAGATATATGAAAAGCTCGGCGCCAATCCCATGGTAATGGACGGCGTAGAGGGCGTGCTTTTCGGAGTGTGGGCTCCCAATGCCAAGAGAGTCAGCGTTATAGGAAGCTTCAACAACTGGGACGGCAGAAGGAACGCCATGCGTCTGCTTGCGGGCTCGGGCATATGGGAGATATTCATTCCCGGCTTGCAGGACTGCGACGGCTATAAGTTTGAAATAAAGACGTCTACGGGCGACCTTATACAGAAGTCCGACCCCTACGCAAAGTTTGCTGAGCTAAGACCCAGCACCACCTCGCTTATATACGATATCAACAAGCATAAGTGGAAGGACTCCAAGTGGTACAAGCACCTTGAAAAGTCGGATATGTACAATGTGCCCATGAATATTTACGAGGTACATCTCGGCTCATGGAAGAGAGTTGAAAGCGACAACAACAGATTTTTAAGCTATCCCGAGCTTGCGAAGGAGCTCATACCCTATGTAAAGGAAATGGGCTATACTCACATTGAGATACTTCCCATTGAGGAGCACCCCTTTGACGGCAGCTGGGGCTATCAGGTAACGGGCTATTACGCTCCCACCAGCCGTTACGGCAATCCGGGCGAATTTATGGACTTTGTGGACAAGTGCCACCAGGCGGGCATAGGCGTTATACTCGACTGGGTCCCCGCTCACTTCCCGAAGGACGCCCACGGACTTGCGCGCTTTGACGGTACAGCGCTCTACGAGCACGAGGATCCCAAGCAGGGCGAGCATCCCGAGTGGGGCACGCTTATATTCAACTACGGCAGAAACGAAGTAAAGAACTTCCTCATAGGCAACGCTCTCTATTGGATAGAGCGTTTCCATATCGACGGACTCAGAGTTGACGCCGTTGCTTCTATGCTCTATCTTGACTACTGCAAGAACGAGGGCGAGTGGGTGCCCAATGAATACGGCGGAAGAGAAAACCTTGCCGCAGTGGAATTTATGAAGCATATGAATTCCGTCATAACGGGCAGACACCCCAAGGTTCATATGATAGCCGAGGAATCCACATCCTGGCCCGGAGTTACCACTCCCGCGCAGGACGACGGACTGGGCTTCACTCTCAAGTGGAATATGGGCTGGATGAACGACTTTCTCGAGTATGTTGAGCTTGACCCCATATATAAGAAATATCATCACTACAATATGACCTTTGCCTCCACCTACGCTTACAGCGAGAAATTCGTTCTCGTTTTGAGCCACGACGAGGTAGTGCACGGCAAGAAGTCTATGCTTGACAAGATGCCGGGCGACCTCTGGCAGAAGTTTGCAAATTTAAGGGCGGCTTACGGCTTTGCCATGACTCACCCGGGCAAGAAGCTTCTTTTCATGGGCGGAGAATTCGGTCAGTTCATAGAGTGGAACGAAAAGAGACCTCTCGACTGGTTCCTTCTGGAGTACGACCACCATCAGCAGATGCTCGACTTCGTTAAGGAGCTTAATCATCTCTATCTTGAAAACGGCGGTCTCTGGGAGAAGGACTACGAGGGCTTCGGCTTCGAGTGGATAGACGCCGACGATAAGGACAGGAGCATTTATTCATTCATAAGGAGAGGCAACACAAAGGAAGATACCCTTGTCGTTATATGCAACTTCACTCCCAATGCGGATGAGAGCTTCAGAGTTGCCGTACCCTTCGAGGGCACATGGAAGGAAATACTCAACAGCGACGATACACGCTTCGGCGGCAGCGGCGTTGTGAATACCATTCCTGCCAAGTCCGAAAAGATAGAGTGCAACCATAGAGAAAACAGCATAGGCTTAAGGCTTGCGCCTCTTTCCGTTACTATATTCAAGTGTATAGATGAATAATAATTAATAATTTATAAAAAAAATTATAAGTGATAACAAAGGGGATGTTCATCATGACATCCCCTACAGACTGTCGAAAAAGTATAAATTGACACAAAAAATGAAAGACTGAATAGTCAGTACGACCCAAAAAGCGTCGCAGACTAAAATCCGCAAGGCGAGCTTTGCCCGCCTGAGGACAGGAACTTTTCTGTAATTTTGGCATTTATGCCAAAATTGCGGAAAACACGGCTGGTTCCTACATTAGCCTAACTGAAAGAAATGCAAGCATTTCTTTCAAGCGTGTCGATTTTATCGACACGCTCATGGGGATGTTCATCATGACATCCCCTATTTTTAAAGTCGGAGGAGTAGTATATGTTTAAACTGTTAAAAAAATATTGGATATTTGTGCTTCTTGCTCCTCTCTTTATGATAGGCGAGGTAACGATGGATCTCGTTCAGCCCAAGATGATGCAGGTCATAGTTGACGACGGCGTTTTGGGACTCAATAACGGCGGCACGGGCAACATGGAGCTTGTTATGTCCATGGGACTTAAAATGATATTCGTAGTCATACTGGGCGGTCTGTCGGGAGTGCTTTCGGGCGTGTTTGCCAATATGTTCAGCCAAAACTGGGCAAACGCCATAAGGAAGGCTTGCTTCAGGCGCGTTATGGAGTTTTCGTTCGAGCAGACGGATAAATTTTCAACGGGCTCTCTTATTACCAGAATAACAAACGATGTTACACAGCTCCAAAATCTTGCCACGCAGAGCGTGAGAGGCTTTGTCCGCACCACGATGCTTTTCTTCGGCGGTATATTCTGCGTGTGGACGCTCGATCTTCGCTTCGGCGAGGTGCTCTTGTGCACTCTTCCCGTAGTCATAATAGGAGTGCTTTTCTTCATTTCAAAGGCTAATCCGTTCTTTGACACCCTCCAGAGAAAGCTCGACAATGTAAACAATGTGGTACAGGAAAATGTTGCGGGCGCAAGAGTCGTTAAGGCATATGTAAAGGAGGATTTTGAAATAAACCGCTTCGGCAATGCCAACGATGAGCTTGTGAACACGCAGTTAAGGGTGTTAAGGCTTTTTGCCTTTATGACGCCCCTTGCAAACATCATTTTGAATATGGCGCTTGTCGTCATCATAAAAATGGGCGCAATAGAGGTTCAGGCGGGCAATGCCACACCCGGCGCAATAATGGCTGCCGTTACATATCTTTCGCGCATAATGCACTCCGTAATCATGCTTGCCATGATATTCCAGACCGTTTCGAGAGGTACCGCCTCGGGCAGACGACTTAACGAAATACTTAGGGAGGCTCCCGTCATAAAGGACGGAAGCTCCGCCGTTCAAAGCGATGTAAAGGGCAGGATAGAGTTCAGAAATGTGTCCTTTGCCTATCCCGGAGGAAACGGCGAGCTTGTGCTTGACAATATAAACATAACCATAGAGCCGGGCGAGACCTTCGGCATACTGGGCGCAACGGGCAGCGGAAAGTCCACGCTTATAAACCTCATACCCCGTTTTTATGACGCAACGGAGGGCAGCGTGCTCGTTGACAATATTGATGTAAGAGAATACGCCCTTAAGGACTTAAGGGATAAAATAGCCGTCGCCCTGCAGAAAAGCGAGCTTTTCAATACCACAATAGGCGAGAACATAATGTGGGGCAAGGAAAACGCCTCAGCCGAAGAAATAACGGCGGCTGCGGAGGACGCGCAGGCTATGGAGTTCATAGCCGACAAGTCCGAGGGACTTGATACTGCCGTTGCGGAAAAGGGCATGAGCCTTTCGGGCGGACAGAAGCAGAGAGTGGCTATAGCCAGAGCGCTTTTGAAAAATGCCGAGATACTCATATTTGACGACTCCACGAGCGCCCTCGACCTCAAGACCGAGGCAAAACTCTATAAGGCTCTCAACACAAAGTATGACAGCACCACAAAGATAATAATAGCTCAGCGTATAGCTTCCGTAAAGGGCGCCGACAGGATAGCCGTTATAGACAACGGCAGCATTGTGGACTGCGGCAGCCATGAAAAGCTTATGGAAAGCTGCGATATATACAGGGATATATACGAATCCCAGCTTAAGGGCGGAGGTGACGCACAATGAGCGGTATTGACAACAAACCCAAGGTAAATATGAAAATACCGGGCATGAGAGGCGGACCCCGCAACTATCTCACCGAAAAGCCCGCGGACGCGGGAAAGACGGTAAAAAGCCTGCTCAAGTATTTTTCGGACGAATTAAGGCTTGTGCTCCTGCTTTTGCTTGTGGTGGTCGTAGTTGTGCTCAGCACGGTTTCCGCTCCGGGTCTCCAGAGCAAGGCTATAGACACCATAGCCTCGGGCAGATATTCGGATATAGGCGGTGTGCTCATAGCTATGGCGGGCATATATGTGATTTTAAGCCTTTCTACGCTTTTTCAGAATATACTGAGCGCAGAGCTCAGCCAAAGGATAGTGCGCAAGCTTAGGAGCGACCTTTTTGAAAAAATAGTCAACCTTCCCATAAAATATATAGACAATCACCCCCACGGCGACATAATGAGCCGTATGACAAACGATGTCGAAAACATATCAAACACCGTTTCGCAGTCGCTCGGCGCTCTTGTTTCGGGCGTGCTCACCATTGCGGGCACAGTCTTTATGATGGTGTACTTCTGTCCATCTTTGGCGCTTTTGTCCTGCACCACCGTTATACTCACGGTGGTTGTTACAAAGGTGCTTTCGGGCATAATGCGCAGGTTTTTCCTTAAAAGACAGATACTTCTGGGAGAGCTCAACTCCATAGTCGAGGAAAAGGTTACGGGCTATAAGACGGTCGTTGCCTACAACAGACAGGAGGAGGTCATAGCGCAGTTTGAGGAAAGCTCCGATAAGCTCACATTCACGGGCATAGCTGCGGAGACACTCGGCGGTTCTATGGGTCCCATAATGAATGTCATAAATAACATAGGCTTTGTCATTATAGCGGCGTTCGGCGGACTTTTTGCGCTCAAGGGCATTATTTCCATAGGCGTTGTTTCGGCGTTCATAGTATATGCCAAGCAGTTCGGCAGACCCATAAACGAGATAGCTCAGGTATACGGTCAGATACAGACAGCCATAGCGGGCGCGGAGAGAATATTTGCGCTCATGGACGAGCAGAGCGAGGACAAATCGGGAACTCACGATATGAAGAATACAAAGGGCGTCATAACCTTTAAGGATGTCAATTTCTCCTACCATGAGGGCAAGCAGGTGCTCTTTGATTTCAACCTGGAGGTGTTCGCGGGGCATAAGGTAGCCCTTGTAGGCGCCACGGGCAGCGGAAAGACCACCGTTGTGAACCTTCTCATGCGCTTTTATGATATAGACAGCGGAGAAATACTCATAGACGGCGTTAACATAAAGGATATAGCGCTTGACGAGCTTAGACGGAGCACAGCCATAGTTTTGCAGGACACCGTGCTTTTCTCCGACACCATAATGAATAACCTAAGATATTCCAACGAAAACGCCACGGATGAGGACATAATGAAGGCTTCAAGGCTAAGCAACTGCTTCAATATGATAAGGCGTTTTCCCAAGAAGTATGACACCATGCTCACCGCCGCGGGACAAAATCTCTCGCAGGGACAAAGACAGCTTTTGTCCATATGCCGAGCCTTTGTTGCCGACCCGAGCATACTCATACTCGACGAGGCTACTTCGAGCGTCGATACCCGTACCGAAAAGAATATACAAAACGCCATGGTGAACCTCATGAAGGAGAGAACCAGTCTTATAATAGCTCACCGCCTCTCCACCATACAGGATGCCGACCTCATAGTCGTTATGGACAAGGGCAGGATAGCCGAAACGGGCAGCCACGAGGAGCTCATAAAAAAGAAGGGCAAGTATTACGAGCTTTACATGACGCAGTTCGAGGGCAATGCGATTTAATCAAATTCTAATGAAAATTGGCTTGACTTAGAGCTTACTCCAGATATTATTATAAATATAGTAAAGTATTTATAGCAATTATGGAGGTGCGGGATATGACAATAGCGGAGGTAGCAAAGAGATACGGCATTTCAGCCGATACCTTGAGATACTATGAGAAGATAGGGCTTATTCCCCATATCGGCAGGAACAAGAGCGGTATAAGGAATTACACCGAGGAGGACTGCCACTGGATAGAGTTCATAAGGTGCATGAGGGGCGCGGGACTTCCCATAGAAGCGCTTACAAGGTACATAGCGCTTTTCCAGCAGGGCGAGGAAACTGCCGAGGAAAGAAAGCTCATACTCATTGACGAGAAGGAAAAGCTTGAAAAGCGTATATCCGAGCTTAACGATACGCTCGACAGACTCAATTTCAAGATAGCACAGTACAATAAGCCTAAATTATAAAAAAATAAAAAAAACACTTGAAATTTGTTTTCGGCTGTGATATAATTTGCTTGTTATGTGACGCAGGGATGCCAAAATGTATCCCAATACAGAGAAAGAGGTGTTAATAATGAAGGACGGTATACATCCCGAATATTACCAGGCCACTGTAAAGTGCAACTGCGGTAATGAGTTTGTTGTCGGCTCTACAAAGAAGGAGATAAGAGTGGAGGTTTGCTCCAAGTGTCATCCCTTCTACACAGGAAGCCAGAAGATGCTTCTTGATGCAGGCGGCAGAGTTGATAAGTTCAATAAGAAATATAACAGAAAGTAATTTTAAGCCCCGTAAAACGGGGCTTTTTGCGTGGCACGCTGCCTCACCCTATATTATTCCTCTCGTTCAGCTGGCAGAAGACCTGGTCTATGGCTTCGGCTTCGTCGCCTATCACGAGCAGCACGCAGTCGTCTATTGTGCGCATTATGTGGTTTTTTATCTTTTCGGCTTCGTTTTCGTTATCCTTCCACGCCTCCGTCCTTGCATTCAGTTCGTTCGATATCGCCTTTTCAATGCTTTCCACATCGCTTTGCTCCGACGCCCTTGCAATTATCACCTCGTCCGCCTTGTCCTCGCTTTGAGAAAAATATACATAGCCCTCCTTTATAGCCGTGGGGTCTATGCCGTACTGCGCGGCGGTCTTGCGGTCGGTAAGGTCTGCCGTGGCAGCGTTTTCAAAGTCCGCTATCACCTTTATCTGTTCCGTTATATCGCTTAAGGGTATGTCCTTTGCTTCGGGTTTGCCGCAGCCTGTGAGCATACCGAGCGCCAATAATATAAAACATATCTTTTTCACTTTTTTTCACCTCTTTTTTAGCTTTTCCCCGATTTATAAAAATATGTTTAGCAAATGACAAACGGCTCTCTTTGTTTTCAACATTTTTCTTGCTAAAAGAGTCATTGTGAAGTATAATGAAATAAAGAGTGTTTAGTGAAAAAGGAAACGAATAATATGGAAAATAATACAACGGGCGAAAATAAAAACTTAAAATTCACTCATCTGCACGTGCATACGGAATACAGCCTTCTGGACGGCTCTGCCAAGATAAAGGAGCTTGTCAAAAGGTGCGCGGAGCTCGGCATGGATTCTCTTGCCATAACCGACCACGGCGTTATGTACGGCTGTATAGATTTTTACAAGGCTTGCAGGGAACAGGGCATAAAGCCCGTTCTGGGCTGCGAGGTGTATATTGCCAACGGCTCGCGCTTTGTAAAGGAAGTAAACGATGACAATTTCTATTACCACCTTGTGCTTCTGGCAAAGGACAACGAGGGCTTTTCGAACCTTACAAAGCTGGTCTCATACGGCTTTACGGAGGGCTTTTACAAAAAGCCGAGAATAGACTTCGAGCTTCTCAAGAAATATCACAAGGGGCTTATAGCCTTAAGCGCCTGCCTTGCGGGTCCCGTTGCGAGAAATATACTGCGGGTGGGCTATGACAGAGCGAAGGAAGTCGCTTTGCAATATAAGGAGCTTTTCGGCGAGGACTTCTATCTGGAGCTTCAGGACCACGGCATGGCGGAGCAGAAGCAGGTCAACCAAGCCATAATGCGAATACACGGCGAAACGGGCATACCCCTTGTTGTAACAAACGATTCGCACTATATAAATGCGGAGGACGCGGAGGCGCACGACCTTCTTTTGTGCATACAGACGGGCGCAACGGTGAACACCACAAACAGGATGCGCTACGAGGGCGGACAGTTCTATCTTAAGTCGCCCGAGGAGATGTATTCGCTTTTCCCCTATGCCCGCGAGGCATGTGAGAATACCGCCCTTATTGCAGAGAAATGCAATGTAAGCATTGAATTTAACAAATATAAGCTCCCGCGCTTTGATGTGCCCGAGGGTTACACGGCATACGAATATCTTAAAGAGCTCTGCGAAAACGGAGTTAAAGAGCGCTACGGCAGTATGACGCCCGAGCTTAAGGAAAGGCTCGACTATGAGCTTGACACCATACGCTCAATGGGCTTTGTGGATTACTTCCTCATCGTGTGGGACTTCATAAAATACGCCAAGGACCACGGCATTGCGGTAGGTCCCGGCAGAGGCTCGGCGGCAGGCTCCATAGTTTCGTACAGTCTGAGGATAACGGATATAGACCCATTGAGGTTCAATTTGTTCTTTGAAAGATTTTTGAACCCCGAGAGAGTTACAATGCCCGATATAGATATAGACTTCTGCTATGAAAGACGGCAGGAGGTAATAGACTATGTTATTGAAAAATACGGCTCGGAACAGGTGTCGCAGATAATCACCTTCGGTACCTTAGCGGCAAGAAACGCCATAAGAGATGTTACGAGGGTGCTGGATCTTCCGTATTCGGAGGGCGACAGAATAGCCAAGATGATACCCGACGACCTGCACATAACAATAGAGGATGCTCTCGTGCGTAATCCCGTGCTTAAGGCAGCCTATGAGGGCGAACCGCAGGTAAAGAGAATAATAGACATGAGCATGAAGCTGGAGGGGCTTCCCCGCCACACCTCCACCCACGCCGCAGGCGTAATAATATCGGATAAGCCCGTTGTGGAATATGTGCCGCTCAACCTTAACGTGCGCGACGGTTCCATAACAACGCAGTATGTCATGACCACCTGCGAGGAGCTGGGACTTCTCAAAATGGACTTTCTGGGGCTTCGAACCCTCACGGTCATACAGAACGCCTTTGACGAGGTGAACAAAAAATACGGCACGTCTTATAACGGCGACAATATAGACTATAACGACAAGGAGGTCTACGCCCTCATAGCCTCGGGCAGGACGAGCGGACTTTTTCAGCTTGAGAGCGCGGGCATGATATCCTTCATGAAGGAGCTCAAGCCCGACAGCCTGGAGGACATAATAGCGGGCATATCGCTTTACAGACCCGGTCCCATGGACTTCATACCGCAGTATGTGAAGGGCAAGAACGACAGACACAATGTTACCTACAAGCATCCGCTTCTGGAGCCCATATTGAAGGAGACCTACGGCTGTATAGTCTATCAGGAGCAGGTAATGCAGATAGTGCGCGAGCTTGCGGGCTATTCCATGGGCGGAAGCGACCAGGTGCGCCGAGCCATGTCCAAGAAAAAAGCCGACGTAATGGCTAAGGAAAGAGTGAAGTTTGTAAACGGCAGCGCAGAGGAGGGTATTCCCGGCTGTGTTTCAAAGGGCATATCTCCTGAGCTTGCAAATGAGATATTCGACGAGATGACGGACTTTGCAAAGTACGCCTTCAATAAATCCCATGCCGCCGCATACGCTGTTGTGGCATATCAGACGGCTTGGCTCAAGTGCCATTATCCTCTGGAATTTATGGCTGCGCTTCTCACAAGCGTTGCGGGCAACACCAGAAAGGTGATAGACTATATAGGCAACTGCCGTCAGATGGGCATAGCGGTGCTCCCGCCCGATATAAACAGGTGCTACGGGCATTTCTCCACCTGCGACGAGGGCATATTGTACTGCCTGTCCGCCATAAAGTCCATAGGCAAGCAGGCTATAGAGGACATAGTGATAGAGAGGGAGAAAAACGGCAAATTTGTTTCTCTTACGGACTTTATAAACAGAATGCATGAAAAGGTAAACACAAAGGTGATAGAAAACCTCATAATGGCAGGCGCCTTTGACTGCCTCGGCGGCAAAAGATCGCAGTATATGAATGTGTATACCATGCTCTACGAGGGCGCAAGGAATAACGCCAAGAACAACATTGCGGGACAGATAGACCTTTTCGGCTTGGATAACGACACGCCGTCGGAGGTGAGCAGCAGGGATGTTCTTCCCGATATAGACGAATTTCCCGACAGCTATAAGCTTGCCACGGAGAGAAAAATACTCGGTATGTATGTAAGCGGAAATCCCCTTGACAAATACTGGGACAGGCTCAAAAAGCTTATAACAAGGACGCTCCAGGAGTTCCCCGTCGAGAAGGAGGACTTCAGCGATCCCACCAAGGTGAAGGACAGGGAGCTAGTAACCGTTGCGGGCTTTATATCCGAGGTGAACGTACACTACACCAAGTCCAACAAGGTCATGGCTTTCCTCACGCTTGAGGACATAACGGGCGCAGTGGATGTGGTGGTGTTCCCGCAGGGATATACGGACGCAGCCTATCTTCTGGAGGAGGAAAATATAATTATACTAAAGGGCAGAGCGGGCATAGACTTCGACCAGCCTCCCAAGATAATAGCGGAGGAAATACGCACGGTCGAGGATCTCTGGATAAGGATACCCGCAGACTCCGACCAAACTCCCGAAAGCCTTAAGACGCTTTTAAACGCCTTCAAGGGCAAAACAAGAGTGAGGATAGTCGACGAAAAGACGGGCAGAAGGCTTGTCAGCTCCTCCGAGGACTGCGTGAGGATAGACGATGTACTTATAATAAAGCTCAGAGAGGCTCTGGGCGGTGAAAATGTGGTTGTAAAATAAATATATTACGGAGGATATTTTTATGAAAAGATTTATTGCGCTTTTTGTGGCAACAATAATGATGACTGCGCAGGTCATGGCGGCTGCCGTGAGCGTAGAGCTTGACGGCGAGACGGTGGAGTTTTCCGCACAGCAGCCCATCATACAGGACGGCAGAACGCTCATACCGCTTAGGGGAGTTTTTGAAAAGCTCGGCTATGGCGTGGAGTGGAAGGCGGATACCAAGACCGCCGTTCTCTCAAAGGGCAACGGCTCTGTTGAGGTAACCGCGGGAGCGGACACCATGCTCGTAGACAAGGACGAGGTATTCACTCTCGATGTTCCCGCGCAGATAATAAACGGCTCCATGATGCTTCCCTTAAGAGCCATAGGCGAGGCAAGCGGACTTGAAGTGAATTGGGACAGCGTTACAAAGACTGTGAGTATTTCCACGGGAGAAAAGGAGCAGAGCGCCGCGCCCGTGAACACCGTACCGGAAGAAGACTCTAAAAAAATAAAGTCAGCCGTAAAGACGCAGTATGATGACTTTGCAATAAATTATATTTTATCCTGCTATAAAGATGAATTAGCCTACAGTGTATATCAGCTGATGGGAATAATGGCGTTTTCACACTCCGAGGATGAATTTAAAAAACTCTTTGCTTCGGCTATAGAGATCGACAAAAAGTATAAGAACATAGTTCAGTCGCTGGAGTGCGGTGAAGAATGTAAGGTTTTAAAGGATAAAATGTTGGAAATTCTGGATGACGATTTGAAATACAGCGATGTTGTGCAGAAAGCAATAGAAAAGGATGGGCTCGAAGTTCTGGACAGCGATGAACAAGCCAAAATGAGCTCGGAGCAAATGAAAAAGGCAACGGAAATGCAGGAAAGCTTCTTAGAGGAAGCGCAGAAAATAGAGGACAACTACATAGATGTGCTCAACGATGAGCGCTATAATGACGACCCCACGGACAGCAAGCTCACACCGGAGAAGAAGGCTGAAAAGGAAAAATACTTAAATGCCATTTTGCCTGCGGTGAATGATTCTCTTAAGTTCATAGCCGATTCGGACGAAATGTCCGAGGACTATGCGCAGTATAAAAAGGCTGCCGATACCATAAGGGCAAAGGTCGATTCCTTAGAAGCTCCCGTATTCTGTACTGCTGACAGGGAGGCTATACTTATTGCATGCGATTGTCTTGAGGACGCTTCGGAGGCTGTTAAGGCAGGCGCCGTTTCACAGGATGCATATGAAGCCGAAAGTATTAAGCTTGCCTATTCGATAATATTTGCCGACTTTTCTTTATACGGTGTTTTTGTGGATGACTACAAGTCTATACTTGACGGCTCCGATATTGAAATTGAAGAAGACATACTCGACAATATAGAAAAGGTTTGATGACAAGAGGAGGTATATTATGGTAAGAGCGGCAATAATAGGTCTGGGCGTACAGGGCAGAAAATATGCCCAAATAATATATTCGGGCGCAGTGCCCAATTTGAGCCTTGTGTCCGTAACGGCGCGTTCGGAGGAGAGCGTGAAGTGGGCGGAGGAAAACATAAAGGGCGTAAAGATATATCCCGACTATGACTCCCTTTTTGAAAACTATGTGGAGTTTGACGCCGTTATAATCACTACGCCCCATAAGCTCCACCCCGAGATAGCCATGCTTGCCTTTGACAAGAACAAGGCTGTGCTCTGTGAAAAGCCCTCGGGCGTGAACATAAAAGAGGTGGAAAAGATGAACAAGCTCTCGAAGGGCATACCCTTCGCCATGATGTTCAACAACAGGATACAGCCTCTTTACAAGTGGATAATGGACACCATATCAAACGGCACCGTAGGCGAGATAAGGCGGGCTTATTTCAAGTGCACCAAGTTTTTCAGAACACAGTTCTATCACAACTCCTCGGGCTGGAGAAGCACATGGGAGGGCGAGGGCGGCGGCGCTCTTATTAATCAGGGACAGCATCCTCTCGACCTTTGGCAGTGGTTTTTCGGTATGCCCGACAAGGTGATAGCCAACATGGGCTACGGCAAATATAATCCCTTCGATGTGGACGACGAGGCGACCCTACTTATGAAATACAAGGATATGTCGGGCGTTTTCATCATCTCCACGGGCGAGCCCATGAGCAAGGATGTTATAGAGATAGTCGGCACGGAAGGCAGAATACTTGTCGAGGACAACGATGTGAGCCTCTGGACATATGAAAATGTGTACGACTATATAAATAAAGCTAGGGTAACAAACGACAGCGCCATAAAGGGCAGCGTCGAAAAGCTCTATTTTGCGCCCTTACAGGATCCCTATACGCCCATGCTCCAAAATTTTGCGGACTATGTGGAGGGCAGCGCAGCGCCCATATGCAGGGGCGTGGACGGCATAAACGCCCTTAAGCTGGCGCAGATGGCTTATAAATATTGAGGGGCATTTTAATATAATGCGAGGTCAGAGTGATGAAAACTATAATTTTTGCTACAACAAATGCCGATAAAATGCGCGAGATACGCTCCAAGCTCCCCGAATACGATTTCAAGAGCATGGCGGAGGCGGGTATTGACATCGACATAGACGAAACAGGCGCGACATTTGAGGAAAATGCAGCCATAAAAGCCGAAACAATAATGAAGATCTGCAATACTACGGTGGTCGCAGATGATTCGGGGCTTGAGATAGACTATCTTGATAAGGCGCCGGGCGTTATGTCCGCAAGGTATCTGGGACATGACACCTCTTATGACTATAAGAACGCCAAGATATTGGAACAGCTGGAGGGCGTGCCCGATAAAAAGAGGACCGCGCGCTTTGTGTGCGCCATGGCTGTGGCTTTTCCGGGCAGGGATACAGTTACCGTGAGAGGCACTATAGAGGGCATCATAGCGCACAAAATATCGGGGAACAACGGCTTCGGCTACGATCCCATATTTTATGTGCCCGAGCTTGAAAAGACAACAGCCGAGCTTTCTCTGGAGGAAAAAAACAAAATAAGCCACAGAGGAAAGGCGCTTGAAAAAATAAAGACGATATTAGAGGAAATGCAATGAAAATACTTGTTTTAAGCGATACGCACGGAAACCTGAGCAGGGTGTATTCCGTTCTCAACTCCGTTGGCTCTATGCTTGACGCCGTTATACACTGCGGGGACTATGTGGAGGATGTGTATACTCTCAAAAATAAATATCCCGATTTCAGATATTATTATGTCAAGGGCAACTGCGACTACGGCTCGAGCGAGCCTGCCGATGAGACCTTCGTTCTGGGAGGCAAGAGGTTTTTTATTACCCACGGCGACAAATATTCCGTGCATTGGAATACGGACAGAATAAGCTACAAGGGCTCGGAGCTGGGAGCGGATATATGCATATTCGGGCATACCCATATTCCCCTTATTGAAAACTACAGGGGAATGTATATAATGAATCCCGGCAGTATATCCCGACCGCGAGGCAGCGCAGGCTGTACCTACGGCATCGTTAAGATAGAGGACGGACTTCTCACGCCCTCGATAGTGGAAATGTAAAGGAGCAGACACAATGGACATTATAAAGAGGCTGGCGGACGAATTTAAAATAAGACGGGAGCAGGCTGAAAACACCGTTAAGCTCATAGATGAGGGCTGTACTATTCCCTTCATAGCGAGATACAGAAAGGAAATGACGGGCTCGCTTGACGATGTTGTGCTGAGGGAGCTTTTCGACAGGCTTTCTTATCTCAGGAATCTGGATGAAAAAAGGGAGCAGGTCAGAGCGCTCATAGACGAGCAGGAAAAGCTCACAGATGATATAAACGCCGCCCTTGACAAGGCGGAGACCTTAACCGAGATAGAGGATATTTACAGACCCTACAGACCCAAGAGGAGGACGAGGGCGACTATTGCCAAGGAAAAGGGACTTGAAAACCTTGCCTCGTTCATTATGCTTCAGCTTGCCTCCGAGCCCGTGGAAAACGAAGCCAAGAAGTATATAAACGCCGAAAAGGAGGTCAACACCGCAGAAGAAGCCATAGAGGGCGCAAAGGATATCATCGCCGAGATGATATCGGACGACGCGGATTACAGAGCGCTCATAAGACGGCTTACCTACAAGGAGGGCATTATTGCCACGAAGGCAAGCGACGAGACCGCCGAAAGCGTTTATGAAATGTACTACGACTTTTCGGAGCCTGTCAGAAAAATGGCAGGACATAGGGTGCTTGCCATAAACAGGGGCGAGAAGGAAAAAATATTGAATGTCAAGCTTGAAGCGCCCGTAGATACCATACTTTCAAGGCTTGAAAACAAGATAATAAGGAAAAACGAATACACGGCAGATATTTTGAAGGCGGTCATTGAGGACAGCTATAAGCGCCTTATTGCGCCCGCCGTTGAAAGGGAGATAAGAAACGACTTGACGGAAAAGGCGGAGGAAAGCGCCCTTAAGGTGTTCGGCGAGAACCTAAGACAGCTTCTTTTGCAGCCGCCCATAAAGGACAAGACCGTGCTTGCGCTCGATCCAGGCTATAGGACGGGTTGTAAGGTCGCCGTTGTGGACGGCACGGGCAAGGTGCTGGACACGGGCGTTATTTATCCCGTTCCGCCACACAACAGGGTGGAGCAGGCAGAAAAGCTGCTCACCCATATGATAAAAAAGCACAATGTGAACATTATAGCCATAGGCAACGGCACGGCATCGAGGGAAACAGAGATGTTCGCCGTAAATCTTATGAAAAAGCTTGACAGGGAGCTCTTCTATGTGATAGTGAACGAGGCGGGAGCCTCTGTTTATTCGGCTTCAAAGCTCGGCTCGCAGGAATTTCCCGACTTCGATGTGGCGTTAAGAAGCGCGGTCAGCCTAGGCAGAAGACTTCAGGATCCGCTTGCGGAGCTTGTAAAGATAGATCCCAAGAGCATAGGCGTGGGGCAGTATCAGCACGATATGAACCAAAAGCGTCTTAGCGAGGTTCTGGGCGGAGTGGTGGAAAGCTGTGTGAACAATGTAGGCGTAGACCTCAATACGGCGTCGCCCTCTTTGCTTTCATATGTGTCGGGCATAAACGGCACTATTGCCAAAAATATACTTGCTTACAGAGAGGAAAAGGGCAAATTCAAGTCCAGAAAAGAGCTTTTGAAGGTCGCAAAGCTCGGTCCTAAGGCCTTCGAACAGTGCGCGGGCTTTCTGCGCATAACGGACGGCGAGCCTCTCGACAGCACGGGCGTTCACCCCGAAAGCTACGCTGTGGCGCAGGAGCTTATCAAAAGATGCGGTTTCACTGCCGAGGATATACAAAAGGGCGGCATAAAGGGCATTGGCAAGGCTGTGGGCAATATGGAAAAAATGGCTAAGGAGCTCAAGGTGGGCGTGCCTACATTGCAGGACATAGTGAAGGAGCTTGAAAAGCCCGGACGCGATCCCCGTGATGAGATGCCTCAGCCCGTGCTCAAGACCGATGTGCTCACAATGGAGGACTTAAAGGAAGGTATGCTTCTGAAGGGCACTGTCAGAAATGTCATTGACTTCGGCGTGTTTGTGGATATAGGCGTGCATCAGGACGGACTTGTGCATATTTCACAGATATGCGACCGCTATATCAAGCATCCGCTCGAGGCTGTGAGCGTGGGCGATATAGTCGATGTCAGGGTGCTTGGCGTGGACGCCAAAAAGGGCAGGATATCGCTTACAATGAAGATTTGAAATAAAATATAAAAAATAAGGGAGGCTTGGACCTCCCTTAAAAAATAGTTTTATTTTTTACTTGAACTCAAAGGATAAGCACTCCGTTTCGCAGCAATCCTTTGCGCAGTTGCAGTCCTTGCCGACTACGATATCCGAAAGTGTGCAGTATTCTGCGGTTTTGTCATGATACTTGCATGAATCTACTCTGCATTTGATCGAGCTGTTTACAGCCATGTTGATCACCTCCGATATTATTTTGTCCCGTGAAGCATATATTTATTCTTTGGGAGATGTTTTTTATGTTCAAAATTTTTGACTGCCATTGCGACACGCTCACAAAGGCAATGACGGAAAATACCAATTTATACAGTAATTCTCTGCATGTTGATATCAAGCGCCTCTGCGCCTTTGAAAAAGCCGTGCAGAACTTTGCAATATGGCTTGACGAGCCGTTTCTTGAAAATGCCTTTGAAAATACGCTTAAAGCCATAGATTTTTATAATGAGCAGATGGAAAAATATAATACGGAAATTTCCGAAAATTTCAGCTCTTTTCTTTCCGTGGAGGGAGGAGAAGCCACGGAGGGCAGTATTGAAAAGCTCTGTATTCTTCATGAAAAGGGCGTCAAGCTTATGACGCTCACATGGAATCATAAAAATGAAATAGGCTGCGGGGCGCTTTCGGGCTTTGACGAGGGACTTAGCGCCTTCGGCAAAAGCGTTGTGGCAAAAATGAACGCTCTGGGTATGATAATAGATGTGTCGCACCTTAACAAAAAGGGCTTTTACGATGTTGCGAAGCTCAGCGATAAGCCGTTTATGGCAACACATTCAAACAGCTTTGCCGTGTGTGCGCACCCCAGAAATCTGGATGATGAACAGCTAAAAATTATGCGCGATATGGACTGCGCGGTGGGCATAAATATTTATCCGCCTTTTGTGGACGGCAAAAACGGGAGCCTTGACAATATCATTAGACATATAGACCATATGGCAGGGATAATAGGCGAAAAAAATATAGGGCTTGGCTGCGACTTCGACGGAATAGCAGTCTGCCCCGAGGGAATAGAGGATATAAGCGGTATACATAAGCTCTATGAACGCATAGAGGCGGAATGGGGCAGAGCCTTCGCGGAGGATGTTTTTTATTATAATATGTTCGCATTTTTTGAAAAACAGGGCATAAAAATAGGAGAGTGAACCTCTCCCACGGAGTTATATTGTATTTTGGGCATAGACTGTAAATTTTATACACCCTTGCCTGTAGGGGCGAGCATTGCTCGCCCGATATCTTACACCTCCGCTGCCTTAAGCTTCACATCTCCTTGCTCGGCGTACGCCTTCTTCACAGCCTTTGCAAGCTGGTCTGCGCAGGATGTACCCTTCATACCGCAGGTGTTGCCCTCAAGCGTACCCGCTATCTGCTCAACGCTCATGCCGTCCACAAGCTTTGAAATAGCCTTTAGATTGCCGTTGCAGCCTCCCGTGAACGCCACATTTGTTATTATATCTCCGTTAATGTCAAAGCTTATCTTTTGGGCGCAGGTGCCCTTTGTTATGTAGTCATAGCGCATATTTATGCCTCCTTTTTCTTTTAGCGTTATATTTTTATTTTATACATTTCAATTCGCCCTGTCAATAGCCGTATTCAAAAAAATATGCCTCGGCGGGTCAGGCTTTCGCATATATCAAAGCGCGGCGGACGCGTTATTTTTTTGCTTTTATTTATTTGATATCGGTACATTTTGTTGCTTATGTTGTATTATATACTTAGGCGGAGGTGATAGAATGAAATACGGTTATGTGAGAGTGTCCACAAAGGAGCAGAACGAGGACAGACAGCTCATAGCGATGCGGGAATACGGTGTTTCTCCGCAGAATATATATACGGATAAGCAGAGCGGCAAGGATTTTGAGAGAGAAAATTATAAAAGGCTTGTAAAAAAGGTGAAAAAGAACGATGTCATAGTCATAAAGAGCATTGACAGGCTAGGCAGGAATTATAAGGAAATAATAGAGCAGTGGCGCAAGATAACGCAGGAGAAAAAGGCGGATATAATTGTTATAGATATGCCCCTTCTTGACACCACGAGGAATAAGGACCTCATGGGTACATTTGTGGCGGATCTGGTACTCCAGGTGCTTTCGTTTGTGTCGGAAACGGAGCGCACGAACATAAGACAGAGGCAGGCAGAGGGCATAGCCGCCGCCATGGCAAGAGGCATAAAATTCGGCAGAAGAAGGATATACGACCCTGCCGACTATATACATATATACAAGAGAGTGAAACGGGGCGAAATAATGACAAAGGACGCCATAGCCATAATGGGCGTGAGCGAAAAGACATACCGCAGAATGAAAGCCGAATGGGATAGGATGTTGGCGGAAGCATTTTAGCTCGTGTTTAATAAAACCGCATATATTCCCCTATAACTATCGCCTTTGAGTCCGTGGCGTGGCCTATTTCACGGGTCTTGGCTATGGGTATGTTTTCGCCTGCGCATTTTTTTACAAGCTCTATGATGTCGGGCTTGATGTTTTCGGCTTCCATCACCATGAATGTGCCCAGAAGTATTCCTTTCACATTTTCAAAAACGCCCATATATTTAAGCTGATTGAGGTATGCCGTCATCTGGGCGGGCTTTCCGTGCCATGCTTCCAGAAGCAGTATTTTGTCCCTTGTGTCGGGGAAATATTCCGTGCCCGCAAGCTTTAAAAGACAGCGTATGTTTCCGCCTACTACAACGCCCTCCATGCTTTCGCCCTGTATAAAGCGATATTTTATGTCAAAAAGCTCTCTGCCGTTTTCAAACACGGCGCTTTTAAATCTCCTTGTCTGTTCCTCGCCGTGGTCGTACACAAGGTTTCTTATCTGATACAAAACGGAGCTTTTGCCCGTTTTGCTGTATATTGCGTTTATCACCGTGCTTAGGTCGGAATAGCCCCAGAATCGTTTATTGCTCTTTGCTATTTTTTCAAAGTCCAAAAAGCCCAAAACCTCATTTGCTATGTCTCCGCCCGATATGTCGAATATGGCTTTTATTTCGTCGTTATTGTAAAAGTCCATGAGGGCTTCCGCTCTTTTCTCCGCGCATGCGCTGAAAACATTGTAGTCCTCGTATATATAGGGGCTGAGAACGGGAGTTATGCCTATATTTTTGAGAGTGCTCTCAAGCCTTATTATGTCCTTTTCGTTTGCTAAGGGCTGTCCGTCCGAACAGCACACTATGCCCGCTTTGAAATTATTTTCCATTTTTAATTCTCCTGTTCGTATTTTGAAAGCACTTTTTTTATGTCCTCGCTCTTAAAGCCCCGCCTCAAAAGGAAATTAAAATGCCTCTGCTTTTCCTTTATGTCTATGGGAGTGGTCTTTATGCGCTTTTCGATAAGCCTAGTTATTACTTCCTCCGTATCCTCTATGTCCGATCCTTCAAGCGCTCTTTCTATAACGGCTTCTCCTACGCCCTTTTTCATAAGCTCCGCTTTTATTCTTTCGCTTCCCCATTTTTTGAGCCTTGCGCAGTCCTTTGCGTACATTACGGCATAGCTTTCATCGTCTATATATTTGTATTTGAGCATGGAGGCGATAACTCTTTCTATTATATCCTCGCCGAAGTCCTCCTCTCTTAGCTTTCGGCGCACCTCTTTTTCGGTGCGCATCTTGAAGCCTATGTATCTGTCGGCTTTTTTGTATGCGCTTGTATAGAGCACATTGTCGGCGATATAGTCGTATTTTTCCCTCGTTATTTCGTCGCCCGCCTTAAGCCCCATAAAGGCGCAGTCGTTTTTGTCCATGCCGAAGGCAAAACTGCCGTCTATGAATATTGACACCCTGTTTTCATTTTTTGCCTGCGGTTTAATGTCGGTTATTTTCATATATTTACCTCTCATACGGTCTGTGCCTTAAGCTCGGGAGAAAGTCTTTGTCTCCACCAGCCCATGTAGTAGAATACGAGCAGTATAAACGCAGCTATGCCGTTGCTTGCCACAACGGAGTACCACACGCTCTGTTCTGCCATGTGGAAAAATCTGCTGAATATAAAGAGCGTTGCAAAGCGGAACACCCAAAGCCTTGAAGCCTCCACAGCCATTGTAACGACTGTGTTTCCCGCTCCGTTGAATATGCCCTTCGTGGTGGTGTATATGCCGTTTGTCCAGCACCAGAACGCCATTATGGACAGGAATTTCGAAGCCATGGCTATGACCTTGGCATCCGTCGAAAATATGCTTACTATAGATGTTGAAATTATGCTTCTGGAAAGTATGAAGCCCGCCACAAGCAGAAAGCCTGCCGCTATGAGCCTTGATTTTTTGTAGGAATCCACGGCTCGGCTTAATTGCTTTGCGCCCACATTCTGCCCCACGATGGTGGAGGCGGCGTCGCCCAGAGCGTTTGCGGGCATGGTTATCATGCCGTTTATTCTGTTGCCTATGCCGTATGCCGCCATAGCTCCGCTGCCGAAAACGAGCACATTCTTTGTCATAAGCAGAAAGCCGAACTGCATTGTGGAATTGCCCAGAGCGGTGGGCAGACCCACGGAAACTATCCTGCCGAAAAGAGTGCCGTCAAATCTGAAGCCTCTTAAATTTATGGGTATGGCGTTTTTTTGATTGAAAAGGCTTATGCTCGCTATGAGAGCGCAGGGCACCTTTGCAAGCATGGTGGCAAGCGCCGCTCCGGCTATGCCCCATTTGAAGCCCATTATGAAAAGCGGGTCGAGCACCATATTTATGACTATGCCCAGAAGATTCAGCTGCATGGGTCTCACCGTGTCGCCCTGAGCCTGATTGACTGCCGAGAAAATGTTTATCATAAACAAAAAGGGCAGGTCGGTTATAACTATCCTTATATATGTTATGCCCATTGTGAGTATGCTTCCTTCTGCGCCCAGCCATTTTACGACGGACGGCGTAGTCATAAAGCAGAGCACACCGCACACAAGCGCGAATATCATGGAGCAGACAAAAATGTGGTTTGCCATGGAACGCGCCTTTTCACCGTCTCTTGCGCCCACATATTGAGCTATGAGTATGGAGCCCGCGACCGTAAGTCCCGTGCCGAACTGTATTATAATGCTCTGTATAGGGCTCACAAGAGATATGGCAGCCATTTCATTCGTGCCGAGCTTTCCCAGCCAGTATGTATCGGTCAGATTGTAAAGCGTCTGTATGAAGTTGTTTATAAATATGGGTACGGCAAGAGTAAGTATGGCTCTCACCATATTTCCCGAGAGTATTTCCTCCGTGTTTCTGACTGCCTTTGACATCATAAAGACCTCTTTTCATATACAACTTTCCAGTCAATTATACAGCAAAAAAACCATAAATACCACTAAGTTATTCTTAATTATACCAAAAATACAGTTTTTTTATATAAAAGACATTAAAGGACACAATACACCCTTGCATTTTTAGGAAATACGGTATAAAATAAACTAAGAGGTGAGCTATATGAAAACGGCAGATCTGCATACCCACAGTATATATTCTGACGGTACTCTTTCGCCCAAAGAGCTAGTGGAGCTTGCGGCAAAAAAGGGACTTTCCGCTCTTGCCCTTACCGACCACGACACTCTCGACGGCACGGACAAGGCTATGTATTGGGGCGGCAAATACGGCGTTGAGGTCATAAGGGGAGTGGAGATATCCACCGACTTTGACAACAACGAGCTTCATATAGTGGGGCTTTTCATTGACAGCGGCGAAGAGCTTATTTCCGCTCTTTGTAAGCTCAAAAAAAGCCGTGCCGAGAGAAATATGCTCATGATTGAAAAGCTCAGCTCCATAGGCGTGAATATAAGCTATGACGATGTTGCAGCCTCGGCGGGCGGCAGCGTTATAACAAGGGCGCATATCGCTCGCGAGATAGTTAAAAGGGGCTATGCCTCCTCCAACAATGAGGCGTTTGAACGCTATATAGGCAAGGACAAGCCCGCCTATGTTAAAAGAAGCCTCATGGACTATGATACCACATTGAGCCTCATTTCTCGGAGCGGAGGCATTTCGGTGCTTGCGCATCCCTTTACTTACAAGGTCTCCGAGCGCAGGCTCGAATACATCGTTTCGGAGCTTAAAAAGCGCGGACTTTCGGCAATAGAAGCTTATTATTCAACTCACAGCGCCTCCGAGACAGAGTATATAAAAAGGCTTGCCGAGAGAAAAGGGCTTAAGATAAGCGGAGGAAGCGACTTCCACGGCAAAAATAAGCCGGGGCTTGAGCTCGGCACGGGCTACGGAGAGCTGGAGATACCCTATAGCCTTGTGGAGGGGCTTAAAAGCGAATTAAAAAAGGAGAGATAATTTTAAATGCCTAAAAATAAAAGTGAAAACAGGCTTATTGCTCAGAATAAAAAGGCATATCACGATTATTTCATATTGGAGACCTTTCAGGCGGGCATTGCGCTCACGGGTACGGAGGTCAAGTCCATGCGCGCGGGCAGGTGCAATCTCAAGGAGAGCTATATCTCCATAGAAAACGGAGAGGCTATAATAAAGCAGATGCACATAAGCCCGTATGAGCAGGGCAATATTTTCAATCACGATCCCCTTGCCGACAGACGCTTGCTTCTGCATAAATATGAAATAAACAAGCTCATAGGAGCGGTTACAAGGGACGGATATACGATAGTGCCCTTGAGGGTGTATTTCAAGGGCAGCCTTGTAAAGCTGGATATAGCCATAGCAAAGGGCAAAAAGCTCTATGACAAGCGGCGGGATATCGCCAAGAAGGACGAACAGAGAAGCGCCGAAAAGGACTTCAAGCATAAGCTTCAGTATTAGACAAAAAGGAGAGATAAAAATGGATTATAAAAAGATAGCTATGGAAAAACATGCGGAATGGAAGGGTAAAATAGAGGTCATTTCAAGGGCAGAGGTGAACAATGCCGACGACCTCTCCGTTGCCTATACTCCCGGAGTTGCGGAGCCCTGCCTTGCCATAAAGGAGGACCCCGACAGGGTGTATGAGCTCACTAGAAAGCACAACATGGTGGCTGTCATAACGGATGGCTCCGCTGTGCTCGGACTTGGCAATATAGGCGGTGTTGCGGGTATGCCCGTTATGGAAGGCAAGTGTGTGCTTTTTAAGGAATTTGCCGATGTGGACGCCTTTCCTCTCTGCCTTAACACGCAGAATACGGACGAAGTGGTGGAGACCATTTATAGGATATCCGACAGCTTCGGAGGCATAAATCTGGAGGACATTGGCGCTCCCCGTTGTTTTGAGATAGAGGAGAGGCTTAAAAAGCTCTGCAATATCCCCGTTTTTCATGACGACCAGCACGGAACGGCTGTAGTTGTGCTTTCGGGCATAAGAAATGCGCTCAAGCTCACGGGCAAATATGCCGAGGACTGCAAGGTAGTCATGAGCGGAGCGGGCGCGGCGGGCACTGCCATAGCTAAGCTTCTTTTGAAGGCAGGCTTCAAAAACATAGTCATGCGCAATATCGACGGCGTTATAACAGCCGACAAGCAGTATAAGGACAAGTCCCTTGCAGAGCTTGCAAGCATAACAAATCCCAACAGGGAGGACGGCGAGCTTGCGGATATCATAAAGGGAGCGGATATATTCATAGGCGTTTCGGCACCCAATATACTCACGGGCGATATGGTGCGCACAATGAATAAGGACGCCATTATTTTCGCCATGGCAAACCCCAACCCCGAGATACTCCCCGAGGAGGCGCTCAAAGCAGGCGCAAGGGTAGTTGCTACGGGTCGTTCGGACTATCCCAATCAGATAAACAACGTGCTTGCGTTTCCGGGCATATTCAGAGGCGCTCTGGATGTGAGAGCGAGCGACATAAACGAAGAAATGATGCTTGCCGCCTCAGACGCCATATCAAGGCTTGTAACGGCAGAGGACAGAGAAAAGGGCATTATCATTCCCTCCGCTCTCAACAAATCCGTCTCAAAGGACATAGCCAGAGCTGTATCCGAGGCGGCAAAGAGAACGGGCGTGGCGAGGATATAATTACATACATGATAACAAAGCGTTTTTATGCATAAAAAAATCCGCAGTTTGGCTTCTGTCTCTATTTTGGGGCAGGCTGCCGACTGCGGATATTTATTATCCGAACATAAGCTTTTGCATTTTTACAACGTCGTTCAGGTCGGTTTTTCCGTCGCCGTTTACATCCTTTGCAGTACCATTTGACATACCGCTTATTATTTTAAGCAAATCTATAGAGTCATTTTTATTAATTATGTTGTCGTTGTTTATATTAAGTATATTATAGTCGTTTATACCATTATCATTGAGATAGTCCGTTGCTGATATAGCAGGCGGCTGAAACGGCTTCTGGAAGGATATAACATGGTTGTCGTGCTGATCCCTGTTTTGCATGTTAACGGAACCTATGAGCATAAACTGGTATGGCGATATACCATTGGGATCACTGTCTTTGCAGTTATCAAACCATGTGGGGTCGCAGTGATAGTATTTTCCGTCAAGGCACACAAAGTTCCACTTGTGTCCGGCGGATTCTGCGCACATAGCCTTTATGCCCGACATATCGCAGAGTACCTTGAACGCCTCGCTGTAGCCCTCGCACACGGGAGCGTTTTTGCCGTCTTCCCCGTGGAGCAATGCCGAAGGCGCAATGTAAGCATAAGCTGTTTCTCCATTGCCAAGATATTCGTTATAGGTGCAGTTATTTCCGAACCAGTTCATGTAGTGATTTATTTTTCCCCAGTCGCTGCTGCCCTTGGGCACGGAGCTTACTATCTCCTTTGCCTTTGCCATCATGTCATCATAGTCTTTTTTAACGGCTTTCGGGTTGTCGTTATATATATCCAGGAAATATGTGGTTCCTGTTGATTCCGCGAGTTTGCCATATTCCATATGAAGATTGACTTCTCCTGATGAAGAGTAATAGTTTGCGGAGTAGGATACGCCGAATTTTTGGCTGTCTATCCAGAAATATTCGGGGTGATCCAGGTTTACAAATGCATACTCTCCTCTAAAAAGGATAGTGTTCATGTTCATATTATATGCTTTTTCAATAGCAGGTACTATTATAGGAAAAAAGTTTTCTTTGGTTACTTGAAGATTTTTTTCGACTGTTAATTTAAGGTCGCAGGTCACGGGCGATTTTCCGTCGAGAGTATTATTTATCTGAACTTCAAAAGCGTCATATATGGGCTTTTCTGTATCCGTAAGCTGATCGTAGAACAAGTTTGATGTCGGAGCAGCCGCTCTTATATTTGAAAAAACGGCAGGTATGTCGCTTTTGTAGAAGTGGTCGTGAAGTTCCTGCATAGACGGTCCGGTAACTACCTCCGAGGTTATTATGTCCTCGGCGTATACAGGCATTGCCATCAATATAAGTGCTGCAAAAAATATTATAAATTTTTTCATTTCATATATCTCCTTATCGCATCGAGCAAAGCGCTCATCTGTTCGTCGGTTCCTATAGTTATTCTGAGATAGTTGTCTATCCTCGGTTTTTTGAA
>CANRNM010000001.1 GCA_947631975.1 uncultured Clostridia bacterium | reverse complement strand
TACAAAATCTTAGCCACATAGGGCTTCAAATAGCATCCAAGCAACTCGTCTTTTACCTTAGACCACGGTTTCTTTTCTACAAAAAAGTCATCGTTCTTTTTTGCCATGTATGTTCACCTCAATTTTTGCCTTTATCAATTAAACGGAAACGCCTCATCAAAAGGAAATGAATCTTCCTGCTTCGCTTGCATTTTTGTATATAGTTTCAACAGTTTTTCATTAAGAAGCATTGTCGGTTTTCCGCAATATTCGCAATAGCGAGTATTGCCGACATTTTTATGTACATTAAAATCAATGACATTTCCAAAGTGCCACATTCCGGAGAGCCTTCACATTTGTTATATGCCATATGTCTCCTTCAAATAAGACAGCACATTTTCTCTTTCGGATTTTATTACTTCCGCTAACATTGCAGTATTTGTCACAATATATACATCGTCATTGTCATCAGCAAATTCGCTTTGAGCCCTTATCCTCTCAAACATATTGCTGTACATCTTGGAGCGTTCAATAACCGAACCGCAATAGGAACAGTGCTGTGCTTTCGGGCCATCCATATACAGAATAACAAAAGTAAATGGTGCGTACATGGAAACATGGGGCGTGAAATCATCAACTCAAACATTCTGTCTGTCGAAACCGACACAAACGGCTACCAAGGCGACGACACAAGTCCGGCACTATATGTTTCACTCATAATTATTCACTCCATGATATCTTTTTCCGGTATTTTTGTATAATTCAACATATAACATTATATCAAATTTTTGTAAAAATATCAACAATTTATAAAAACAATCCCATTTACATATGTTATAAATGATTTTTATAACAAAAACACCGCATCATGCAAATTTCACCGAACAAAAATTTAAAATTTATCCGAATATACTTGAATAATTTATCCGAATGAGCTATACTATATTTATAATATAAATTTAGAGGTGTTTATTTTGAAGAAAATAGCTGATAAATCAAAATATAAGCCCCGTGTTATAGACGCTACGGTAAAAAAATATCTTTCCGCTTTTGGCGCCGTATGTATTGAGGGACCTAAATGGTGTGGTAAAACGTGGACTTCCTCATTTCACAGCAATAGCGAGTTTCTTATAGGCGATCCATCAAATAATTTTCAGAACCGTTCCCTTGCAGAAATGTCGCCATCTCTGGTATTAGAAGGAGAAACACCTCGTCTGCTTGACGAATGGCAGGAAGTCCCTGCTATCTGGGATGCTGTTCGTTACACAGTTGACCAAAGAGCGGATAAAGGTCAGTTTATTCTGACTGGTTCATCCACACCGAAGCGAAAAGGCATTCTCCACAGCGGTGCAGGTCGTGTAGAAAAGCTGCGTATGCGTACTATGTCGCTTTATGAATCGGGAGAATCAAGCGGAGAAGTATCTCTTGAGGATTTATGCAATGGGAAGCTAAAAAGTGTACTTACAGGAGAAGTAGATCTGCGTGACCTTGCATATTATACAGTACGCGGTGGCTTCCCCGGAAATCTGAATGCTGCTCCGGAAGACGCATTCCTGTTGCTGCAGTCTTATCTTGACGCTATTCTTGATGATGATTCGCAGCGCATTGACAATAAAAAATACGACACAAATAAAATGCGTCTTCTACTGCGTTCTCTTGCTCGGAATGAAAGTACTACCGCAACAAAGAAAAAACTGCTCAACGACATTAAAGAAAACGATGATGAAACTATTGATGACGATACAATAACTACCTATCTTGACGTTTTCAACCGACTGTTCCTAATAGACAACCAACCGCCGTTTTCAACCAATATTCGTTCATCTGTCAGAGTAAAACAAGCTGAAAAGAGGCATTTTTGTGATCCTTCGCTTGCCTGTGCATTGTTAAAGGCAACACCCGACAGACTTATCGGAGATTTGAATACCTTTGGATTCATGTTTGAAGCATTGGTAGAGCGTGACTTGAAGGTTTATGCCGAGTCATTTGGGGCTAATCTTTTTCACTATCAGGACTATAACAACAAGGAGATTGATGCAGTCATTGAGCTTTCTGACGGCAGGTGGTGTGCATTTGAGATAAAGCTTGGCGCAAATCAGATAGACAAAGCCGCTGAATCTCTTATAGAATTGAAAAATAATATCCTTAAAAACGGTGGTATTGCACCGTCTGTTCTATGCGTGATATGCGGAATGTCAAATGCGGCATATATAAGACCCGACGGGGTATTTGTAGTGCCAATAACTGCACTAAAAAACTGATAAACTCAAAATATTCTTTATTATTATTGCTATTCACATAAACCATAAACATCTGTATACTTTGATATTAAAACAGGCCTATTCAACGATAATATTGAATAAGTCTGTTTTAAAATACTAAATATAATAACACTTATTTTTTGTAGAACCTTTACTCTTAACAAGTCCCATTTCTTTTGCCTTTTTCAGAAGTCTTTGGGCTGTTCGCTCGCTTGTGTCAAGAAGTCTGACAGCTTCTTTTGATGTAATGCTGTTATTTTCGGACAAAAATTTATTGATAACATCAAGTCTGCTCTTTTCCAATTCCGACATTATTTCCGACGCTTTTTCCGACATTGCATTTTCATTTAGCACATTTTTAATGACATCGAGCATAAAAACAATAAATTCCGTAGAGCTACCTGCATGGTTACAGTTGTTAATTACGCCGTAATATTCTGCTTGTCTGTTATGGATCATAGATTCTATGGGCAGCCATGCAAACAGCGGATTCCATTTCGACAGCATAAGAGTGTGCCATAATCTTCCCATTCGTCCGTTTCCGTCGGCAAAAGGATGTATAAGTTCAAATTCATAATGAAAAACGCTACTTTTGACGAGCATATGAACATCCGTAGTTTTTGCCCAGTTCAGAAGGTCGGTAACAGCCGTATAAATATATTTGGGCAATGTGCCAAAATGTATTATTTCGCCTGTTTTGCTGTCAACCACACCCACAGGTCTTGTTCTGAAATTGCCTGTTTCATCATTTAAACCCCGCATCATTACCGCGTGAGCCTTCAAAAGGGCATCAATGGAATAAGGGTCAAGAGTATCCATATGCTCATATATTTCATAAGCATTTTTTACTTCCATAATGTCCTTGGGTGGCGCAATAATGTGCTTTCCGTTAAGCACTACCGTTACCTGTTCCGGTGTAAGAACATTATTTTCTATAGCCAGTGAGCTGTAAACCGTACTGATACGGTTTTTTCTGCGCAGCATTAGGTCTCTGCCAAGTTGTGATGTCTCAGTCATCTTCCCTGTCATTTCTGCAATTTCGGCAATGTCCGCAATTATCTTGTTTGTGATTTCAAATGGTGGCCTGTACATAAAAATATCCTCAGTCTCTTTTAATATGTCTATTATTTTAATTATAAACTGCAATGCAAAATTTTTCAATAAAATTGTGATAAAAAATTCCTCAAGGCTTATTTTTTTCAGTCAGCGGCTTATCAAAAAGTGCCGTTGATAATCTTTTTTACCTGTGTAAATTTCTTCATGGTTTGTTCTCCTTTTTAATAAATATATTTTTAACACGCGCGCGTTAAAGGCGTGTTAAATGCAGTGTTAAAACAAAAAAACACCTTATTCAAGTGCTTACACATTTTATAAATATAATATTGAATTTATTGCTTCTCTTGTTCTATCCTTGCCAAAGCAAGACTATAATTGTTTTCTAATTTCAGCCAAAATTCTGCCGTCATTCCCAACGCCCTTTCAAGCCTTATTGCCGCTTCAACGCTTATTCTGTTTTTGCCGTTTACGACTTTGCTTATATGCTTTTCGCTTTAGCCTGTCCTCCTCGCAAGCTCCGCTTGTGTCCACTCTTTGTTTTTCAAAAGCTCTTTTATCGTTTCTCCCGGAGGGATCGCTATAATATTGCCATATTCCACTATTCCGGATTTCATATCAAAATCACCCCTTTGGGTTATTCGGAAATTCCGAATAACTGCCTCTTTCCATATTGAAGCATTTGTATTATTATTACTTCGACTGTGTTTCAAGCTGTTCCTTCGCATATGTAGTCAAAGAGCCACAATATGCACAGTATATATCATCTTTATCATAAACTCTGTGTATACACATATCAGTCTTCTTTTCTGAACATATGTTTGGCAGCTTTTCTAGAGCTATGCCACATTTAGTACAGTAATTTTCAATTTCCGTATATTGTCTATGGCATTTAGGACATATTTTTTTATTCATTATCATTGTGTTTCCTCCTTCTGTCCGTAGGTACCGAGCATTACTCGGCACCTCCACTAAAAAAGCACTCTTGATCTTCCAAAAGTGCTTTAATGCCACATTAATAATAAGTTACTTGGTAAATCCTTATCATTTTTTATATCCCTTAATTTGCTCCTTGCCATTGCAAAATAAGTAGCTACTACAGAATCAGAGTCGGTCAAATGTTTCTCTACTACGGCATTAGTGCTAATATCAATCTTTACATATCCCTGTTCATCTTTATTTTCGGGAATGTAATATGCCTCGATAAAATTATCCGTTCTTTTTATGTTTTTCAATCTCAGCATAATACTCTTCACACTCCTTCTTATAGTTATATACTTTTGAAGTTGCTATATGTGCTTCATCTTGAGTCATGCCTTTTAGCATAAGTTCTTTTTCCATTATTTCATGTCTTAAAAGTGTTAAATCATGAGGTTGAATATTTTTACCTTCAATAAGTCTTTGCCATGATTGTGCCATTTCGTAATTCGGTACAAAATATTCCAATTTGCCTTGTCCCAAGTCATGCTTACACATAAATATAAAATCTTTTATTTCTTTAATTTGCTCTTCTGTATATCCTGTGTTTTCTGCAATACGCTTACAATATGGTGTCATTTTTCTAATAGCTTGATAATATGTTTTAGCATGTTTTTCAGCTTCATCACTTATTGGATTTAAAGCTCCACTTATAGCTTCTGATTTTATTATACCACTTTCTGTAGACTTTTCAAGCAATTTTTTATCCAAAAAGCCCACATAATCTTTGTCAAGTTTATCAATTTCGCCTTTTATATAAGCGCTGAAACTCTCAGCAAGGTATTCACTTTTGCTTGCGTTTGCATAGCCCGATATTTTAGGTGCATACTTTGACATATCCTTGCCAATGGAGTTATTGAGCTTAGTGTCCAGTACCTGCCATTGAACATGATGTCCGACCTCGTGAGTTATCGCTCCCTGTAAGCTATTGTCGACAAGCTATCTGCCTGCATTTTTATATATTAATGCAAGCTCCTTTTGACTGCCTGTAAGACTATCTATGTTATTCATTACTGTATCCCAAGCCTCGTTTATGTTCTTTGACATAGTGTCGTACCGCTCGCCTGTCATCAAGCCTATGTTTATCTGCTGTTTTATACCGTATTATCAAATAAAAATTTATAAACACCCCAACAAAAACATATTCTTTATAAGGAGGTGTTTTAATGCACAAAATATTTAAACGCAAAAAACAAACCCTATGGGCTGTTTTTGCAATTGCCGTATTTGCTCTTACGGTTGGTGGGATAAGTACGATAAGGGATACTCAAAGCGTTGCGACTTCCGCAGCAAAGAAAAAACTGCCGATATACTGTGTGGACACACAGGGAAAACCGCAGGTGGCTATAAGCTTTGACGCGGCATGGGGAGCGGGTAATATGAGAAGGAATTGATTTAAATATCAACTGGTATCTTGCAGCAAAACTTCAATATGATCTAGTTATCTTCATAAAAAGCATTTTTACTGTATTCAAGCCATTTAAGATACATTTCTTTGTAATTTTTCTTTATAAATGCTTGTTTTTTAGCAATTTCCCTGTCATTGAGTATACCACGATTTTGTAATATCGTATCATCATTTGCTTTGACAAAAAAATTTTGCAGAACCTGCTTCCGTAAGCTTCCTGTCATTGGCATGAACACGCATACATTCAATAATACAATGAGATGTAAAATACAGGACAATATCCTGCAATTTTGTATTCGTAATATTTAGGCATACTAATTCTCCATAAGATCACGGTTATTGTCAAAATATGATTTGACAATATCAATCTCTATATCTTCCATATTGGTTTCCATAACCTCACCTGTCTTATTAAGTACAACTGATTATTCAGATTCAAAACCTGAATTTCGTCACCGTTTTGAGTATATGCATAGCCATTGATTATCATATCGGCATTGTCGGCTGTTTTTTCTATATCAATCATAAGATATCCTCACCTTCTTTATAGGCTTTAAAAATCTTTCAACATCATAATACAATTTTCTCAGGATCAGCACTAGATCTATATACTCTTCCTCTTCTTCGGAGTTGTGTAAATATTTTGCCATGACTACAATATATCCTGCATCCCATTCTTTTATTTCAGTATATTTTTCAAGAGAATAAGGAGATTTAAAACGAATCACATGGTTATTGAACCTGAATATTGTATAGTCTTTTTCGCTGCTCAATATAGCTTCGTTTGTCATGTCAAATTACACCCTTTCATATTTTTTAAAATAATTATATTACGCTGCTGCATAAAATTCAAATAAATTATTACACCACAAAATTATCGTTTCTCAATGCCGCAATTTGCAGGTACTATCCCTTCACATTATATGATTATACGAATAGATAAAATTTTTTCTAAAACAACTATTGCTTTTTCATAAATTTTATCTCACTTGCAATTATATGTTATAAGCATAAGTTCTTCTGCTATCTCCTTATTCACAACTCGCATTATATTGTCTTCCTCCTTTTCTCTCGACAGAAAGTTCATGCTGCCATACCATACAATCTCTTTGTCGATAACAGCAAAATGCTCATGGAGGCTGTCTTTACATATTACGCTTATGCCCTTTTCTTCCAGTTTATTTATTAAATTCGTTGTAATATCCTTTATTTTTTCGGGATAGATTTCAGGGGACAATGTTAAAACGCAAATTTGTATACCGTCTTTCTGCTTTTCGGCAACTATTTTGCAAAAATTATCGACCTTTTTACTGTTAATGCCCGGACTTGATATTATTATTTCCTTATTTGACTCGTAAATATCTCTTTCAAATATTTCACCGTAACTTTTACTGTCAAATATAGAACCGACTTTTTGTTTTTCGGCATATGTATTATTATATATTTCATATCCCATATTTTTATAGGTCTTCAGCCTTTTATAATACATTCTTTCAAGGACGCGGACATGATTGTCGATATAGTCATAAATGATAACGTCTTTCTTGCCTTCATAGTCTCTGTGGAGACGTCCTGCATATTGCTCAACATTTCCCGACCATGCTATAGGTGTTGCCAAAAGCATAGTATCGAGTCTTGGCAAATTAAAGCCCTCGCCTATATATTGCCCTGTTGCCACTACGATAAGCGTTTCAGTCTTGGGAACATTCCGAAGCATTGTCCTTATGTTTTCTCTTTCCTTATTTCCTCTTCCTCCCTGCAGCAAAAAAATATTATCGGCTGTGCCTTCAAGTATATTTTTCAAAAGTTCTGCATGTTCTCTAAATTTTGTGATTATCAATGGTGTTCTTTTATTCTCAATACATTTAGCAGCGTCATTAATAATCATTTTGTTTCTTATCTCATTTGTAATAACTGCCTTGTAGGCTTCATTTATATTCCATTCCTTCCCCATATTGACAAGGCTTGTAAAACGCGGATATATATAATGATCAATATTCTGAAGCTCTGCTTTTTCCTGAGCCGTAAATTTATATCTGACATTCCCCAGCTGCATATAGACTCTCTTTTCATGACCGTCATTTCGCTTTGGAGTAGCAGTCATTCCATAAACATATTTTGCATTTACTTCCCTTAAAACAGCCTCTGCCGTTACCGCGCCGCCATGATGACATTCATCCATTATGACCATACCATAATTTTTGACTATATCACTTATTGCCTCGGGTTTCCCCAGAGATGATATCATCGCAACATCAATTATACCCGTCAAAGAATTATGACCCGCATATATTTTCCCTATAAGGCTCTTTCTTTTTCTTATACGACCTGTTTTGGTCTTATATTCAGGCAGCTTTTCATTGATTGCGAGGAAATTATTGATGTCCTCTGTCCAATTGTTCATAATTTCCCTGTTGTGCACCAAAATAAGCGTGTTGACTTTTTTCTGCGCTATTATATATGTGCCGACTACGGTTTTTCCAAAGGCTGTCGCCGCGCCTAAAATTCCGCAGTCATATTTAAGCATAGTTTCTGCCGCTTTTTGCTGTTCGGAATAAAGCTTGCCTTTAAATTTTACATTTATGTTATTTCCTGTATTCCTTTCATCTGCTATTTTTATTTCAATATCCGCTTTATTTAACAACGCCTTTATTTCTTCAAAACAACCTCTTGGTATTGCAATATAATTGTCTATATCCTCTCCGCAATATATGATCCTTGGACAATTGAACACGGAAAAGCCCATGGCTTGATTTTTATAAAATTCGGGATTGCCAAAAGCAGCAAGCCTTCTTATACTGTTCTGAAGTCTTGGTTTTAAATTAGTTTTGTTTATATATATCTTATCGGCAAGAGTGATTTCAACACAGCCCTCGGCATCCCTTTTATCTATTTTAATATCCCACGGCTTACCGTCTGAATTATCCGATACAGCTTTTTCACTCCATAGAGAAATTTTTTCTTCCACAAAATCTAATGATAATTTTTTGGTATTTTTCAAAATTTCCCATTGATCCTCATAAACCTCCCAGTTTTCATCTACAAAGGCGCTGTTGCCTTTCTTAAGAGCCTGTCCCTGTAAAGGCAGAGCAATAAGATTTCCCAGTCCGCCCTCGGTCAGATGATCCTGAGCAGGTATCATACGATCGTAATATGTAAAGCTTTTCATATTTACGGTTTCTGCGCCTTTTGTCAGTAATGCAGTACCAAATTTTCTTGCCTTTGCCGCACTTATGGGCTCTTCGAAAAACATCCATATATGCGCACCCTTGCTCGACCGTGATCTTTCCACAAGAATATCTACGTCGTTATCTTCGCATATTTTTCTCATTGTATTTACTTCTTCTGCCCATTCTGTCCCTGTATCTACATCGCTGTGATCATCAAAATCAAAAACAAGGAAATTACATTTATCTCCTTCAAGCATAGGATATATGCCTATCACATCGCTGCAATTTGCCTTTCGCCCCATAAGATGACCATATATTGCACTTTGCGTCAGCGGAGTCCATTTCCTGTGTTCACACTCTGAACATTTCGTTTTCCTCTGCTCACATCTGGGACATATCCCGTATTTCCAAAAATTATCGCATACGGGGTAATAAGCCGCTTTACCGTCTTTTCGTACCGTTCGCCTGCTGTAAACATCCTTCCTTCCCTTGAAATAGGAATAAAAAAGAAAAATATGCTCTTTTGTTATAACTTCACTTGATATTTTATTGTCGTTTTTAATATCATATTCAATACCGGCATTGTCAAGTATTTTGCGCAGCCGTTCAATTTCGTTTTTTAATTTCGTTATTTCTGCTTTAAGCTTTTCAATTTCATTCACCATAAAATACCTCTGTAAAAATGTCAAAGCATATCCGACTTTTATTGTTTTAAACAAATCATAGCATATTTCCATATATAATTCAATTTTTACATTTGACTTGGCTAAAATAAACAACTTATTTTGTGCATATACAAACGATTCAGCGATATTATTCTCCGGCTTACATCTCAAATATAACAGAACAAAAATTTATAAATTTTCTGCTAAAGTCATATCCTTTATAAGGAGGTGTTTTAATGAAAAATTTCCTTAAAAGAAAAAAGCCCACGTTATTGGCTTTAGTTATTATTACGGTTTTTGCTTTTACTGTCGGCGGGATAAAGACTATAAGAGATACTCAAAGCATAGAAACGTCCGCCGCTAAGAAAAAACTGCCAATATACTGCGTGGACACACAGGGAAAACCACAGGTGGCTATAAGCTTTGACGCAGAATGGGGAGCGGGTAATATGAGAAGGAATAATTTTAAACAGGCTTATTCAGTAGAGATACGATGAATAAGCCTATTTGCGGATATTGATATTGGTATTTGTATTAAAGCTATTTAACTTTTAAAAAATTTTTCTTTAATTTTTTTGTCTTTTCTTTAAACTGTTAATAATGTCATTGACGTTGTCTATATTTGTAACATCGGGGTACTTGGCTTCAAAATCGATTAAAGTATCTTTTGCTGCAATTTCACTATTTCGATAATTTTCGTACAGATCTAAGCAATATCGTTTCGCTTATTTTTACCATTTTTTCAAAAACGTCGAAAATGCAATAAAATCTGCAATTCAGAGCAAATGTTCTTGCTGTGAATTTCAAGTTTTAGCGTAACTTGTCTCAACTTTGTTGAAAAGCTGTTAATCCAGCGGACTTGACAATCTCGTCGGTATTCAGATAATAAAAAATATAATGATTGTAGTGAGGAGAGGTGATTCCCCTCCCACTGCCAAATGGATATAATCTATTATAAGAAGAAATATTCTCAATAAACTTTATGCCTATGATCTGTTCCACCTGACCGAGATTGAGAACACAGACAGAGCATACAGAGCCGCCCTTGATAGGCTAGTCAAGGCAGAAGCAGTGTTAAGTGTATGGTTTATATTTGAGTATTTACGGCTGTGCTTTCGGGTGCAGCCAGTTATTTATATCCCAAACATACAGAAACTATTAATGTTTTACTATTATTACTTTGATATCATCTTTAGCATTTTCTATATCTCGTTTGAATTCAATTTCATCTCGTATACCACCAAGATCATATACAACGAAAAGCTGACGCTTATATTCTTTATCATAAGCTGTTATATCGGCATTGATTTCTTCAATAATTTTTGATTTTCTTCCTTCTTTCAATAGCTTCACTTCAATACATAAGTTTAATTTAGGTACTATAAAATCAGGAATATACTCCTTGCCTGAAAACTCGAACTTACCAGTTTCTCTATCATAATCTATTCCTTTATTCCAGCCTTTACCAACAAATAGAGTTTCAATAGCATTTTGTACTTCTTTCTCTTTTTCTGGAATAGTAAAGATGGTGCTTCTTAATTTGTTCTTTATGAAGTTTTCCAAATTAGTATACTCATCGTCTATAAAATCAATTTCCTTTTCTAAAAGAGCAATCAATGTATCTGTGTATACAACCAAACTATCAATAATTTCTTTTTGCTGAGCCCAAACTGTATCAGCCCATCCTTTCATTTTCCTTGTATCATAATATAGAATTCTTTCGTTGTTTAATTCTAAAGCCTTGCAGACTTCACAAGCTAAAAAACCATGTTCCTCAGCGTACGTTCTAAAAGAAGAGTATCTTCCTATTTCGTTTGTGGAGCTATCTTTAAGCGTCCTAATCATGTTTTCTTTTAACGATTTACACCTTAACAAAAGATACTTTATTTGTTTTGTTCTTTCAATATCCAAATTAACACTCCTTTTTGCTATTACTATTGTCTCCAATTATCCACTATTGCTTGAATATCAAGATCATACCATTCTTTTTCCCAAAGCTCTAAATATGGAATATCATTGGAAGATGGTTTAGGATTACACTCTTCGATTTTAACTATAGATAGGATAATAACTGCATCCCCTATTAATAAGCATTCTCCCGATTTTAGGGTAGGCATTTTATCTATTAGTTGTCCCATTGCGCTAGCAAAATTTCTCTGCAAGCTTTCTTAGACACATATTCAGATCGTCTTTCGTAAATATCGTATCAGCAGACATTTCTTATCTCACCTTCCACTATATTAAATCTCAAAAATTCTGGTATAGCATTTTTAAGACATTCTTCGCAATGTTTTGTTGTATTCATTGCCGCGTCAGAGATCACAGCGCTTGATGGATATATCATATCCTTTAGTTTTTGAGAGCGAATGTCATTGTAATTAGTGCAAATAGGAATACTGTTTTCTCTTGAAAGATAATCTATCATGGCAAGCATATAAAATGCCTCTGCATACCACCTTCTGTTATACAGCGTCCTTATTTCGTCGGAAGAAAGCGTATCTATAATAAATTCAACATCGCCCTTGTCTTTTACAAGATGACAAACATTACTTTTAAAAACCTCAAAGGAACTTCTGTGAGGAATATCGTTTTTATTGACTTCTTTGGCTATAAGACTTTCCATTGATATATTTAAGGCTTTTGCTATTTTATAAAGAGTACCGGCAGCGCAATTTTTAATTTTGGATTTTTCACTACATATGTCAATAATGGTGGTTTGGGGAACTCCGCTTTCTTTTGATAATCTGTATTTTGTAATTCCTCTTTCGTATATCAAATCATTCAGATACATAGTTTTCACCTCCATAATATTATTATATCGGTTTGCCGATGTATTGTCAATAAAAAATGAAAATATTATCTGCTATAATTTGGCAAAACTTATATGAAAGACAATATAAATCAGGATTATTCGGCTTAAATATACCAAATAATCCTGATTTTAATTTTTTTTGTAGACATATAAATTTTATTATTCATATTATCAGGAACAAACAGAAGAACACGAACTTGTATGTTTAGTGTTTTTTTCCATTGCTTTTTGCAATCTAAACTCTATATTTGGATCAGGATCTCCCGTCAATTTAATAAGGTTATCCTGTCCAATAACTTTAATTAAATTTCCTATTAGTTTTTTTAGGGTTTCTTTGTTATGATAAAATATTATTTTTTTATGCCATTTATTTAAAATTAATTCTCGTATAATGTCTTTATCTGTAATATCTAAAGAATGTCCCCAAAAATACATATAACAATTCCCATCCATCACCACTGGTTCTAACCAATCTTTATATGATGAACCTGTTTTTTTATATATTCTTTGAAAATATTTTTTGAACTCCATATAATCAATATTGATATTTCTTTCAGCATCATTCAAATATTCATCTATTCCTAAAACCATGTTATTATCGGTTAAACTGTTTTCTCTGACTTTACCATGAATGTAGCTATATTCTATATCATTCCTACTGTCATATAATTTTTTGTATGTTTCAGTGTAGTTAAATGACAATACGCCTCCGATTTGTAATTCCTTAATATCAGGAGAAATAACTTCCACTTTAAGTTCACCAATAAAATCATGTAAATAAATTTCCAACAAATTAATTAAATTTTCTAAATCCTTGATAAGAATTGCTTTAACACCTTTAAATTTAACTTTTTTTATCGGAATATTTAAATTTACGAAGTTATATAAATCAGGGTCATATTCCCTTAATGATATAAAGCCCCTCTCTCCACTGTAATCAAAGCCTTTAATAACATATGATATTATACTTTCAAAATCTATCCAAGTCTCGCCTAATTTGTTTTCAGTATTTTTTAATCTATTTTTAAAATAATTTATCCAAAAATTATTATTATAATAATTCATAAAATCTTCTTTTATTGATAACAAATAATTTATTCCACCTCCTTTTAAATGCTCCATTAATTTATCATCTATAGCACTTGGATTCAAGATATCTGTAAAATTCATATCATCCACATAGCTTTTACTAATTATTTCCTCTGCCATATCTATAAATTTCATAAAATCAATATATGTTGTAGGCAAACCATGAGCAATATCAAAACCATTACCAAGTACAAAAATATTCATAGACTATATCCTTTCGTAATTAAATTATACTAAATAAATACCATTTGTTTTGTATCGTATTTACTGTATCATATTCAGAGTAGAAAGTCAACAAATCACATTTATCGACAGCATTTTCATCATATGATATACATTAAGGAATTAAATATTTATAACCTGCCGAACAGTCAGATATAACCCTCTTTTTATGTATATCCATATAGCACAAATCCCCCTGACATCTACTTATCAAGGGGATTTTTGAATTTAAAATTAATTTCTATTTCCTTTACATCATCCTTTTCGGATATGTATATGCTGTCTATGAGATTTGCAAGTATCTCTCTGGTAATCTCGGAAATATCCTTGTACTGCAATATATTTCTGAGCCAGATATTATACGCTTCCATTTCCTTATTTTCGTCTGCAAGTCTTTTTTCTATGAGCTTGATGTTTTCTTTTATGCTTTCGATTTCAGCCTTATTGTTCGCATCGAATTGTTTAAAATCCTCAATATCTATTATATTTTCCGCAAGATGCTCCAGCATATTCTTTCTTTTCTGTTTGCAGTTATCAAGGCCTTCTCTCAGCTTTATAAGTCTGTCATTCTGCTTTGATCTCATTTCGTGCAAGCCCTTGCTCTTTATGTATTCACAGGTCTCGCTGTCGAGGGCAATGCTTATATTACGCCTTATCTCGTTAAGCACAAGTTCATCCAAGTCATTCTCCCGTATAGAATGTATAGTACAAATATCCTTGCCAAACCTTGAATATGAGCCGCATTTGAATGTAATATAGCGTTCACCGTTCTTTTTAGGTTTGCTCAGAAACTTATTCATGGCTCTGCCGCATTCCTTACAGAAAAACAATCCTGTATACTTGGACATATTTTCTGTAAGCACAACATTTTGCCTTCTGGTATTGAGCATATTATGCACAGCTTCAAAATCACATCTGTTTATAATAGCCTCATGGGTATTCTCCACAATGCACCAGTCCTTTTCCGGCACAATGACCTTTTTATGTATGTTGTAAGCCTTTATTTCCGACTTATGCTGTACCATACAGCCTATATATACGGGATTTGTCAATATCTTGCTGACTGTGGAGTATGTCCAGTATGTAGTGCTGTTCAGCTTGTTGGAATTGACGTAATTTTGCTTCAACACCCTTCTCTTATATGTAGTGGGATTAGGCACTTCACAGGCGTTGAGCATTCTGGCTATTGTCAGCTTGCCGTAGCCTTGCATATACAAGCTAAATATTTTGCGCACCACCTCGGCTGCCTGTTCGTCTATAACCAGCTTGTTTTTGTTATTATCAGACTTTATATATCCATAGGGCGCATGGGAGCCTATAAAGTCCCCTCTTGCCCTTTTAGCATTCTGCGCACTTCTGACCTTGCGTGAAATATCTGCACAGTAGTAGTCATTGAGGAGCAGCTTTACCGATGTACTCAGCCCATCGCTTTTTGATGTGTCAAAGCTGTCATAATCGTCTGTTATTGCTATAAAGCGTATGTTTTTTAATATAAACTCCTTTTTTATAAGATTAAGTGTTTCTATCTGTTCTCTTCCTATTCGGGAAAGATCTTTTACTATTATAGCATTTATTCTGCCCTCGTTTATTGCCTCCATCATACGGGAGTAGGCAGCTCTGTCATAAGTCATTCCCGAAATACCGTCGTCAATGTATGTATCAACAATTTCAAACTCGTCCCTATGACTGTTCACATAATTTCTGATTATGAGCTGTTGGTTGTCAATGCTCTCCGACTGTTGGTTGTCATCGTCGTGTGATATACGGCAGTATATTGCCGTTTTTAATTTCTCCATCAGAGCCGCCTCCTTTCCTATATTGATTTTTGATTATCCTGCTATTTTGTCTGAGCTTGCTTTTATAGCATTGAGCAGACAGTCGGCAAAGAGTTTGTTTCCATAGTTGGTCTTTACTCTGAAGTTGGATTTTTTATCTGTCATAATATCACCTCACATTTTTTATAAGAGGATAGTATACAAATAACTATCTTTACTTTACTTGTTTTGTGTGTTATAAAATTTTATGAAATATGACAATTAATTATTTATATGTAGGTGTTTTAATATGTTTTTTTATATAATTGTTAATAATGAGGTAATATAATCTGAGTTTATATATAAAATCATGTCACTTTTGAATATTATTAAATGTGTATATAAATATGAGTTATATTTATATATCATAGTTTTTCCCAACTTCCCAACTCCCAACTGTTGACTTTAATGCCAATTATGTCTATAATATAACAAAAAAAGGAGGAGGTATATTAATTTGACAGAAATACAAATTGATAAAGTAAAAAAAGAGTACCATAAATTTAATAAATGGTTAGATAAGAACGAATCCCAATATAACATTAATAGAAAAATAGAATGCATAAGTAAAAAAAGAAGTATTCAAAAAATTAATATTATATCTACGAAAAAAGTATCTGATGCTTTTATGTATATTAAACACATATCGCACGATTTTTAAAAAGAGAACAAATCATCATACATAGCCTATTATGATATAATAAAAACAAATGGTAATATTGATGAATATGAAATATGGCAAATTATTAACAGAGCAACTCGATATATACATGAAGAAAACCATGTATGGAAGCCTTGTAAATTCAAAATAACAACAAAGGGAGAAGCTCGTATTAGCAATTATAGTGATGTTTTAACTAGTTTCAAGGATGAAGGAGCAAAGATATATAGCGAAACAGCACTTAAAGAATGTCTTCAAAAATATATTTAATTCAATATGAAAAAGAAAAGATTCAACAAAAAAATATTGAAGGAATATCCGGCTGGCAATACAACGAAGATAATAATTGCTTTGATTATGTGGCATAACTAATGACGATGCGTATCGTGGTTTCAGTAATACCGATATTTTTAACAATGATAAATATGATTATCTTAAAAAAGATTACGAATCCAAAAAACTTGAAGATGACACAAATGCTCTTATAAATCTTCTGGATACCGATATAAAATGGCTCTATTTCCTAATGAAGCCACACAGCCGGATAACTAATATCCGGCTGCTTCATTTCAGAGTATTATTATATCCTTTATCGTCATAAATGTAATCATCTGTGAGCATAGCCTTAAAAGAAGGTATGAAATCACAGCCATTATTAAGATAAATAGGAGATACCCCTATTTTTTCAAAATATAACTTAACCTTTGCAAGCATTTTTTTGCTGCCATAACTGTCAAGGGCTTTTTTATTGGTGAACAGCATAGAATAACACAACATCTTTTTTGCCTTTTTTATCTTTTTACCACATACATTAAAAATATATTCCGTCAGTTTCTCATGGGAGAGCATATGACCATCCGGCATAACATCGGATATATATTTCTGCAAGAAATCATCTGCATTTTGCGTTATATACCACAGCATATGCTCTAATGGGATGCCCTTTTCTAGGCGTTGAAGATATTTATTGTTTTTAAGGAATTTCTTTTTGAGTGTAACCTCAAATCTAACTATATTTGAATTTTCACACTTGTTAGATATACCTTTTGATTCAAGCTCATAGCTTTTGTTATATATCTTAACCGCTATACCTTGATGATTATTTGCATATGAAGTTATGTATTTATCTTCAAATATATTTTTATAATGACCTTTATCCGGTTTTATCCAAAATTTATAACCGTGTTTAAGTTTAGATAGTTTTGCTATTCTTATTATTTCATCCGAATAAAACGCATTAGGGGTAAACACATCGTGAGTAATATCTATTCTTGACAGAGTTATATTATTATTAAAATCCACTCCTGTTTCCATACTCATACTGTCCAATATATAATAAAGCTTTTTGATGGCAGCTGTCATTTCTTTATAGTCTTTAACACATCCCATTGCTTCACCGGCATGACATAGCTTATATGGTGTTATAATTATCTCCATCCTTTTTATAAAATGATTTTTATCATACTTTACTTCATTTTTACTTCTGTCTGTTATATAAAGTCGAACTCCATTATTACTATATTGATTTATATAATAAATACTGTCTTTCCTTATAATGCTGCTATTATATCTTTCCATAATTTTACAGTTTTCATCATAAGTTATATTTTTTCTGAAACTGAATGTATGAATAAAACTATTCATAATATCACACCTTTCTATTTATTATTACTGTTATATAAAAATAAATATACTTTTTGACAACTGTACATAACCATCGGTAAACACCCTTTTTTTGTTGACTTTTTTACAAAAAAAGAGTATACTTGTACCAGAATTATGTGTATTATTACATATCCCGATAAAGTATACTTTAATAATAATTTATAATTTAACAAATTTTTTTGCAGTAACGACACGGGGTGTCTATGGACTTTTGCTATAATTAATTCAAAAGATAATACTGCAAAAAGGAGAAATATATATGAATACTGCTGAAAGCTCGGCGAAACACAACAGAATATTGGATATGTGCATGCGTCTTACAGACGGAGAGGTCATAAATAAAAGAACAGAGGCTCAGCGCTACGGAATAAACGAAAGGTCCGTACAGAGAGATATTGAGGACCTCAGGGCGTTCTTTGAAGGAAGAGGAACAAGAACGGGCAACAGACAGGAGCTTATATATGACAGAAAAATAAACGGCTATTATCTCTATTACGAGAACAGCAAGCAGATGTCAAGCAGTGAGGTATATGCTCTTAGCAAGATATTACTGGAAAGCAGAGCGTTTACCAAAGAAGAGCTTTCGTCAATTCTGGATAAGGTAATACAAAACTGCGTACCGCCTTCGGATATAAATACAATAGAGAAGCTTATCGCCAATGAAAAATTTTATTACGCCGAGCTTTCTCACAAACAGAAGCTTATTGAGAAAATATGGGATATCACCCGTGCTTTGAATGAAAAGAAAAAGCTTGAGATAAGCTATAAGCGCCTTGACGGAAAGGTATCAAAAAGAAAAGTGCTTCCCGCAGGCGTTATGTTTTCAGAGTTCTATTTCTATATGCCTGCTTATATAGAGGACATAGACAAGAAGACTCACTTTGAAAACAGTGAAGACCCCTACCCCACAATTTACCGCATAGACAGGATACTGAACTACAGAATAACCGATGAACACTTCAGCATGCCTTATGCCAAAAGATTTCAGGAGGGCGAGTTCAGGAAGAGAGTTCAGTTTATGTATGGCGGAAGGCTCAGGACCGTGCGCTTTGAATTCAGCGGACCCTCAGTCGAGGCTGTTATGGACAGACTGCCCACAGCCATAATAGAAAAGGAGGATAACGGCGTGTATACAATAAGAGCCGAGGTATTTGGCAAGGGTGTAGATATGTGGTTGAAAAGCCAGGGAGATTATGTTAAAATATTGTAATTTTCATGTGGAAGATACAAATAATTAATTATATCAATATATAGGAGGGATCTTTATGTCATCCAATGAAATTTTAGTTACCTATCATCCGGTAAAAAAACAGGTGATTTTTTCTGAAAAGAACAACGAAAACTGGCAAGAGATACGTTCAAAGTACAGCGGTGAACTGGAAGAATATATAAACAAAACAGGCGATTTTTTGCTTCAAAATGAAGGAAATGATTTTTTTCAAGCAATAATTAATTATAATAACGGAAATCCGATGGATATTACATATAGAGGAACTGCGGCAGACTATGAGGATTTTAAAAACATGGTAAAATTTTATAACGACAGTAAACATCAAAACCTTATAAATCTTAAAGAAGATTTTATAAAATTGCCTGATGTTGAGAATATATATCAAGACATACGTCATTTTTATGGCGATATCATAAAATATTTTGATGACTTCGATCTTAATAAAAAAGGCACAAAATATGACAGAACAAAGAATAGGCTTAATAAAATGATCGGTGAGTTTTCTGAAAATGATGTAAATATATGCTTCGTTGGAGTATATAGTTCCGGAAAATCCACACTCATAAATACTTTAATAGGAGAGGCTATTTTGCCGGAATCGACCATATCTGAAACAGGCAAGATTACAAAAATAATAAATTCAAAAAAAGAAGTCCGTATATGTTTTGATATCAGAAAAGATTTGACAAAAAACAGTGTTAAGCTTATATGGTCAGGAAAAAACAATAAATTTATAATTGAAAGTCAGTTAAAAAACTCTAAATTACTCAGCCATATTACCGAAGCAACAAATAATTTTCACAGTAAGTATCGTTATCAGCATGTATGTCATATATTAAAATATATTAATGATATGCCAAATAAACTTGACCAAAATAATGACGAATACATTGATAATGTAGTAACCGTTTTTTACCCTATGGATATATGTAATGATAAATACAATTTTGTTATATATGACACTCCAGGTACCGACAGCAATTCGGATGAACATTCCGAGATACTTGAAAACGCTCTGAAAAAGCAAACTCATTCCATACTTGTTGTAGTTTATCACCCAACAAAAACAGAAGGCTCCGGAAATAATTTATTATATAATATTATAACAAATTTTAAAAACAACAAAGATGAAAACAACACCTCTATTGATATCTCAAGATCTATCCATGTTATAAACAGGACAGATGAGATAAATAACATAGATGAAGATATTAAAGAACTAAAAAACAGACAAATAGAGTTTAAAGAACCAACAACAGGCAACAAAACAACAATAGATCTTTCAAAAGAAAGGCTGTTGTTTGTGTCTGCTCTTGCGGCATATACAAGCCGTATCATGAAAAAGGGACTAAATACCCAAAACGATGAGAGAAACAAGAACAGGCTCTATCCGACTGTCAATAATGAGCATAATGACGGCAGCGGAAAATATTATAGATTTAATAAACTTGCCGAAGCAGAAAATGCGACCATCAAACTTAAAAACAAATGCGAAGAAGAAGCTGAAAGTGCCCATAGAGAAAATGATATCCATAGGGAAACTTTTATCAATTCCGGTATGTTTGCCTTAGAAGATGAAATTAAAAACTACGCTGTAAAATATGCACTTTCCGTAAAGGCAAATATTATTTATGACAGTGCCAATAAAATTATAGAATTGGCTAAAAACGAGTATGAAAGTAAAAAAAGTATAAGCACAGAAGATAAGTCAAACATAGAAAGAATGGCCAATTATGTAGAAAATAAACTAATTGGTGAATTAGACTCATTATTTGAAAAAGAAAAGAAAATAAACAATTCTGACAAATATATTATTGATTTAGATGGTTTACATTTATTTTTTGACTCAAAGACAGAAGAATTTGATAAATTTTTAGACAAAAAAATACCGCGTATAGCAATAGGATATGAAAAAAATTCAGAGAAAATATTAAAGAAAATAGAAAAATATGTTGATGAGATTAATGAAAAGTATAATGAAACAAGGAAAGACATTATTGATGATAAAATAAGTAATATAAATAATAAAATTCATAATATAATTAGAGCTAACATATCTGAAGATCATTGGGGCAAATTGATTACTTATTATAATCCACAATATCCTGAACAAATATCATATCCTGATTTGCAAGATGTCAGAAAATGGTTTATTTTTGTAGACAGAAAAAAATACAAAAATAATGTTTTAAAAGGATACAGGAAACTAATGGATAGATATTTTTCTGCATTTAAAAACAATATAAATGATATATACCTGGATGCTTTGAACAAAATACATGAACAATCTAAAGAAGATTTAAAAACATTTTCCGGAGAATTAAAACAATACGCAGAAAATAAAGATAAACTTCAAAAAGATATTCAAATGTATGAAAATATACTTACTGAAATTGATAAGAAATCCGAGGAACTAAATAACAAAATATGGGGGATCTCTGTATCTGAATAAATATTTTTATCTTTTTAACAACACATATTTATATAGGAGGAATGCACTATGACAGATCTATATAAAAAGTATTTTAATGATGTAACTTTAAGCGAGGGTATATTGGATCTATGCCACGACATCAGCAACGGTGAAATTTCCTATGAAGAGCTCTGCGGTCTTTTAGATCTTCTGGTAAAACAAAACAAAATACAAAGAGACTCTAATATTAAGGTCAAATCCGAAAACGAATGGGACAAGCAATATGTAAATCATATTTTAAACGGAATTGCTCTGGGAGATATAAGCGCCGATTATATCAAACATTTATATTTAGTATGTAATAAATTAAGGAACAAAAAAATTGTCAGTTCGATTTATAAGATAATAATAGCTGTTTTTATGCTCATACTGATTATTTTATTATTCTTAAGATTATAAACAATAAACAAGGAGAATACAGTTATGGCAGATAAAAATACAAATCTTGCAAAAATAAACAGTAATTTGGATGTAATACGCAGCTCTGTTTACAAATTTAACATTCATAATTTAGAGAATAGTTATACTGTGGCTGATTTTAACACCTATAATACCTATGAAAAAAAGGAAGAGAATAAAATAAAAAAATTTAAAAGAGTAACCTGTAATAATAATATAGGCGCAATAAGAATAAAAAGCTGGGTATATGATGAAAAAGAGGATATTGTAGAAAGATTTAAAAACATTTACAATTCTTTTATGAATAGCGGTGAAAGTATTGCTATGGTAATAAAAAGGCTTTGCACCGGTGCAGAATTTTATTTTGTGTTTAAAAATGATTCTATGTATTCAGGCGGTGGACACAAAGCAGCAGAAGAAGGTATAAATAAGCTTGAAGCGACAATAAAAGGAAATTTTCCGGGCACAGTAACAGAAAAATTTCATGATGACCCTTCGGATATTGCAGGACTGAATGATAAAAAAGTTGTATCTGTAATAACCAATATTGCATCGGAAAAATCCGAAAAATTTAAGAGTCAAGGAATAGAAAAATTATTGAATGGTATTGTGCCTGAAAAAGAAGAAAATGAATATACTATTGTGATATTGGCTGAGTCCATAAGCTACGAAGCTCTTATGGATATACGAAACGGCTATGAGGAAATAGCCTCCAATGTTTCAGAATTTAAGGAATGGCAGGTCACGGAAACCAAGGGGAAAAGTGAAAACTGGGGAGATGGTTCTTCTCTTACAAACACCCATGGCACAAACAGTTCTATTGCAAGGACAAACGGTTTTTCTATCGGATCAAATTATACAAGTGGAAACTCAATATCTACACCTATCGGAGGAACAACCGGTATGGGTTGGGCTAGGGCTTTTATAAAAACTCTTATTAATCCCATAAAAAAAGACATAGTTAAAACAAAGAGTAAGCAGGGCTCTATCGGTCTGTCTGCCGGATTTCAACACAGCAAAACAAAGGTAGAGGGCGAAAGCAACAGCAAGTCCATAGGATATAGCTCAAATCATTGCATCGGTACAGAAAACTCAACAGGAGAGACCCGTACATACACCTCATACCCTGTCAAAAACCTTATGGAAAGAATAGACGAGCATATTAAAAAGCTTAATGAATGTGAGGCTGTAGGCGCATGGAGAGAAGCGTCATATATATTCGCTCACAATTCCCTTACCGCTAATAAGGTTGCGGGTTATTATATGGGACTTATGCAGGGAGATGAATCCTATACCGAAGCTGCTGTCATAAATACATGGGCAGATACCGGAGATAATGCCTCAAAAGAAAATACATTCAGACATATAAGGGATTTTGTAAGCCATTTTACCCATCCTGTTTTTTTTAATACTGATGATGTTAATAGATTTGATGAAAAGGATAAGGATAAAGTCGAGCTCACAGATATAGAGTGTATCACTCCCACAACATATGTGTCATCTATCGACCTTGCCAGTATGATGGCTTTTCCCTACAGCTCAGTTGCAGGTCTGACCTGTATGAAGTGCGCAGCCTTTGAACGAAATATATATGAGAAGGACAATCTGACAAAAGAGAACAACAAAAAACTAAATCTTGGCAGCATTTACCATATGCACAAGGAGGAAAATACAGAAGTATATCTGAATGCCGACAGCCTGACAAGGCATACATTTATTACCGGTTCTACAGGCTCCGGTAAATCTACAACCATATATAAGATATTAAGAGAAGCAAACAATAAAGGAATCCCATTTCTTGTTGTTGAACCTGCAAAGGGAGAATACAGAAAGGAATTCGGCGATATTGGAAATATAAAGACATACAGTACAAATTACAGAGATGCTGAGCTGTTAAAAATCAATCCTTTCAGCTTTCCTGCAGATAAAATTCTTGTAAATGAGCATATAGACAGACTTGTTGAAATCTTCAATGCTTGTTGGCCTATGTATGCCGCTATGCCTGCTGTCCTGAAGGATGCTATGGAAAAAGCCTATGAGGCTGCAGGTTGGGATCTAGTGCTTTCCGAAAACAGGTATGGTAATATATTCCCGGACTTTCAGGAGCTTTTGAATCAGCTTCATATCGTTATGGACAGTTCCGATTACTCTGATGAAAACAAGAGCAACTATAAGGGAGCTTTGGTTACAAGAGTAAGGTCGTTGACAAACGGAATCAACGGTGTAGTATTTTCAAACAAAGAAATTGATTTCAACGAGATAATAAAAGCCCCGACCATAATTGACCTCAGTAAGGTTGGCTCTGCAGAAACTAAGGCTCTTATTATGGGTGTAATAGTTATGAAAATTCAGGAAAATTATTTCGGTCAGAATGGAGAGAAGGAACTTAAGCATATTACAGTGCTGGAGGAGGCCCACAATCTGCTGAAGAGAACATCCGATGAGCAGAATACAGAAGGCTCAAACCTTATCGGCAAATCTGTTGAAATGATATCCAACGCTATAGCCGAAATGCGTACATACGGAGAAGGCTTTATAATAGCAGACCAATCTCCGGGCAAGCTGGATCTGTCTGTTATACGAAATACAAACACAAAAATTATTATGAGCCTTCCCGATTATTCTGACAGGGAGCTTGTAGGTAAATCCGTAAATCTGAGCGATGAGCAGATTGATGAAATACCAAGGCTCGGTCAGGGTGTAGGTGTTATATATCAGAATGAATGGATATCCCCTGTATTGTGTAAAGTAAAAATGGCAGAAAAAAAGGCTGATACACCGAATGACAATACCAATATGTCAAATTACAGGGACAAGCTTATAAATGAAATGGGAGATATCAAGAGGACTTCTGCTGATATAGTTCTTGCATTGCTCAGAAATAACTATGAAAAAATTGATGAGCTTGAAACTGAAAAAATTATGAATCTGCATATTCCTATAAATTATAAGCTTATGCTTGAAACCTATAAAATCAATAAAGCTGAGCTTACAATCAATCAGAAAGGAAAACTGATATACAAGCTTTGCTTTAATGATAAAATGGGTGAAATATTGGCCGATATAGAAAATAACAAGGAAAAACTGAAAATAAAATCTGAAAATACAAGTTTCTATAAAAAGTGGCAAGATGCCTTATATACAAATATTGAAAAAACAGATGAAACAGATAGCTTAAGTCCTGCTATTCTGGCAATAATTATCAGCAATCTGGTAAGTCTGGATAATAAAAGACTTGAAAACTGCGAGCAATTTTTCTATAATATAAAAGGAGGTTGGCATTAATTATGGCTTTTGGAATTGATGATGCAATAATAGCTACCGGTCTTAAAATAACGGCGGAAATAGGCACTAATGAAGCTATAAAGGAAGGTGTAAAGGAATGTGCACAAAAAGGAGTAAAAGAAATAGCTAAAACAGGAGGTCAGAGAATAACAAATGAAATGGCTAAGTATGATCCTGAAAATGTTTCTGTAACCAACGTTATGGAAGAGATTCTGAAAAAGACTATAGGAATAGAAAACTCCCATTCTGATTTAGGTGATAACATAAAAAATCTTACAGATGGTATTGAAAGAGCCGCAGCGCAGGAAATTAAAGAAGATGTGGCAAAGGATGATCCCGAAAACGCTATTGCACTTAATGTTGTAGGGGGAATAGCTAATACCGTAAAAGACCTGCTGAATCCGGAGGATATAATCAATAATCCGGAAAACAGCAGTATGCCTCAGCGAGGAGATTTTTCAAAAGATGTTGAAAACATACTTTTGGGCGATAACAGAGAATTAGCCCCAACACAGGAGGATTTGAAAACATCTGATGCAATTGATAAAACAACAAAGGCTTTTGAAAATACAAAGGTTACCGAGAATGTTGAAAAAATCGGCGGAAGCTACGGTGATGTATACAAAGAAGGTGAAGGCGATAAGTATGAAGTACATCATATTCCCGCTGACAGCATATCGCCTCTTGAAAAAAATGACGGACCTTCCATAAAAATGGAAAAAGAAGACCACAGACAAACTGCAAGCTGCGGCAGTTCCAAAGAGGCCTGTGATTATAGGGCGGAGCAAAAGAAGCTTATAGAGCAGGGAAAGTTCCGAGATGCCGTTCAGATGGATATAGACGATATACATGACAAATTTGGCAGCAAGTATGATGATGCAATAAATGAAATGAATGAATACATTGATAAAATTGAAACGGAGGGCAAATTAAATGTATAAGATAACAGCAATACCATTAAAAGAAGTCAACGGCGTAAAATTTGGAATGAACAGAGCCGAAGTAAGACAGATACTCGGCGAAGCAAAGGAGTTTAAAAAGTCAAAGTACAGCGTAAACACAACTGATGATTTTGGCTTCTGCCATGTATTCTATGATGAAAATGACAAATGCGAAGCAATAGAAATATTTGATGCAGAGGTAGTTGTCGACAATATTCTTGTATTTCCTTCCAATATTGAAAATGCCAAAAAAATGTTTAAGGATTTGGAAAAGAAAGATGACAGCTACATCAGCGTAAAATCATCTGTGGGTATTTACGCACCCAACAATAATGTTGAAAGTATACTTTTCGGCGCAGAAGGTTATTATTAATTTTTCATAATACTAAAATATTGATTTTTCATCCTGTATTACATTAAATCCAAAGAAAGCTATGGCTCTATGCAAGCCCGCATAAATCCATAGCTTTCGGCGTTTTAATGAATTGCTTCTTATATTACCTGCTCCTTGGGGAGCGGAGGACACGGACACATTACTTGATATTTTAGACAAGAATGATGTCAAGGCGACATTTTTCCTCTGCGGTTACTGGGTGGACAAATATCCCGAGGAGGTCAAAAAGATATACGAAAGCGGGCACGATGTGGGGAATCACAGCAACACTCACCCGCACAGTTCACAGCTGAGCCTTGAGGACAACAAAAAGAATATTATGGAATGCCACAATAAGATAAAGGAGCTTATAAATGAGGAGCCCATATTATACCGTCCGCCGTTCGGCGAATACAATGACACGGTGCTTACGGCTGCGGAAGAATGTGGATATTATCCGATACAATGGGATATCGACAGCTTAGACTGGAAAGAGCTGGGAGCGGAGCATGAGACAAATCAGGTGCTCAATCACAAGCATCTGGGAGACGGCTCTATAATACTTTTTCACAATGACGCAAAATATACTCCGGATGTGCTTGATACCATAATAAAGGGTCTTAAGGAGAAGGGCTATGAAATAGTGCCCGTAAGCGAGCTTATTTTGAGAGAAAACTATTACATAGACCACGAAGGAAGGCAGCATACAAACAGCGAAACAACTATCACTCAAGAATAAAAATATATTGCCAAAACAACGGACAGAATGTATAATTATATTAATAAGGTCTATATTTAAGGAGTGATACATATGAAAAAAATTATTCTGGGAAGCACGGGCATAAGCTCCGCTCAAAACGGCTTTGGCGCTTTGCCCTTACAGCGCGACGATATTGATACCGCTGTCAGGATACTGCAAAGAGCCTATGAAGGCGGAATAACTTTCTTTGATACCGCAAGGGCTTATTCCGACAGCGAGGAAAAGGTAGGTCTTGCACTGTCCGATGTGAGAAAAAATATATTTATTGCCACAAAGACAATGGCTAAAAACACAGAGGACATGAAAAAACAGCTTGAGGAGTCTCTCAAGCTGCTTAAGACCGACTATATAGACATTTATCAGTTCCACTGCGTTGACTGCTGTTATGCTCCCGGCGACGGAACAGGAATGTATGAGCTTATGGAGGACTTCAAGCGTCAGGGGCTTATAAGGCACATAGGCATAACCGCTCATAAGATAGGCATAGCGGAGGAAATAATCAGATCCGGCTTGTATGAGACCCTGCAGTTTCCCTTCAGCTATCTTTCCGGCGAAAGAGAGCTTGCGCTTGCCGCTAAGTGCAAAGAAAAGAATATGGGCTTTATAGCCATGAAGGCTCTTGCGGGAGGTATAATAACAAATTCGCGCATGGCTTACGCCTTTATAGGTCAATATGACAATGTAATGCCCATATGGGGAATACAGCGCGAAAATGAGCTTGAGGAGTGGCTTTCGTACATGGATGACACTCCCGTAATGACCGAGGAAATAATGGAGGCTATAAACAAAGACAAGGCGGAGCTCAGCGGTAATTTCTGCCGTGGCTGCGGATACTGCATGCCCTGTCCAATGAACATACAGATAAACAACTGCGCCAGAATGTCGCTTATGCTAAGGAGAGCGCCATCAAAAGCATGGCTCAATGAAACATGGCAGGAAAACATGAAGCAGATAGAAAAATGTATAAACTGCGGACAGTGCAAATCCAAATGCCCGTATGAGCTGAATACACCCGAGCTTCTGAAGGTCAATTATGAGGACTACAAGCAGGTGCTTGCGGGCAAGGTGAAGGTATAAAAATAACGGCTTTATAGGAATATGCCCTATAGAGCCGTTTTTATTTATTTGCTTATTGCGCCCTTTACCGCAGGATAGAGCTTTACAAACAGCTCATATTTGCCGTTGTACTTTTCCGCAAGCCTGCTGTCGGGCTTTATGACCTCTTTTATTTTAATATCATCCATTGCTTTTTTATAGTCAGCTTCGCTGCTGCCCTTTGCTGCCAGAAGCGCTGCGCCGAATGAAGCTCCCTCTTGATTTTCGGGGACCTCAAGCTCTATATTCAGTACACTTGCAATGATTTTGAGCCAGAGCTTATTTTTGGTGCCGCCGCCGCATATCCTGCTCTTTTTTATATCAATACCCATTTTTTTAATAATATCAATATTCTGTCTAAGAGCAAAGGCTACGCCTTCAAGCACGGCAACGGACATATCCTTCCTTGTTGTCGACATGCCGAGACCGTAGAACATACCTCTTATTTCGGAATCGTTATGAGGCGAGCGCTCCCCCATCATGTAAGGGAGAAAAATCAAGCCGTTGTCTTTATAGATATCATAATCGGCATATGCCTCGGTATAGTCGTCCGTGCCTATGATATCCTCAAGCCACCACTTATTGCAGCTTGCGGCGGAAAGCATACAAGCCATATAGTGATAAGCTCCGTTTGCATGGCAGAAATTGTGTATGGCGTTTTCGTAATCCGCTTTGTAATTGGCGCAGGCTACGAACACCGTGCCGGATGTGCCGAGAGATATATTGCAGTCGCCGTTTTTGACTGTGCCCGTGCCTATTGCGGCTGCGGCGTTATCCCCTGCTCCCGCAGCAACGTTTACTTCGCCGAAGCCCAGCTCCTTGGCTGTTTCTTCGGTAAGCTGTCCCACAACTTCATAGCTTTCATAAAGCTTAGGAAGCTGTGATTCTTTTATTCCCGTTATTTTGAGCATTTCCTCCGACCAACGCCTGCTGTGTACATCCAGAAGGAGCATACCCGAGGCATCGGAAACATCGGTGCAGTGCTTGCCCGTGAGCTTATAGACAATATAGTCCTTGGGGAGCATGATTTTGCTTATCCTTCCGAAATTTTCGGGCTCGTTATCCCTCACCCACATTATTTTAGGCGCCGTGAAGCCCGCAAAGGCAATATTGCCCGTTAGATCCACAAGCCTTTTCTTGCCTATTACATTGTTGAGATGATCCGTCTCCTTCTGCGTTCTGGTATCGTTCCACAGTATGGCAGGGCGTATGACATCATCATTTTCATCGAGCATGACAAGCCCGTGCATCTGTCCGCCTATGCCTATACCCTTCACAAGCTTTTTGTCGATATCCCTTGTGAGCTCCTTTATGCCCGACAATGTCTCCCTCAGCCAATCCTCGGGAGACTGCTCCGACCAGCCTGCTTTGGGGTAGCTGACGGCATATTCTCTTGTAACTATATTTTGGACGCCCTCATCTCCGAGAAGCAGAAGCTTTACGGAGGAGGTGCCCAGATCTATGCCTATGTAATACATTATTTTGTCCTCAGATATTGTAGATGTACTGGTTCAATACGCTTTCAAGATATTCCTGTCTGCCCGAAATGTTTTCGGTTGTGCCGTTTTCAAGGGCATATTTTTCAAGTCCCTCAAAGTCAATACTTCCCTTTTCTATGCTCTGACCGAGCTCTGTCTTCCAGCTTGAGTATTTCTTTTCTATAAATTCTGTGAATACCTTGTCTTCGATGAGCTTTGCGGCAACCTTAAGACCCCATGCAAATGTATCCATGCCCGCAATATGCGCATAGAAAAGGTCTGCCTCGTCTATGGAGCCTCTCCTTACCTTAGCGTCGAAGTTGAGTCCGCCCGTACCGAGTCCGCCGTTTTGAAGTATCTCATACATAGCGAGCGTGGTGTCATATATATTTGTCGGGAACTGGTCTGTGTCCCAGCCAAGCATGGGATCGCCTATGTTGGCATCCACACTGCCGAGCATGCCGTTTATTCTGCACATATTGAGCTCATGCTGAAAGGTATGCTGTGCAAGAGTGGCGTGGTTTGCCTCTATGTTGAGCTTGAAGTCGTTTTCAAGACCGTATTTTCTCAAAAATCCCATAACGGTCGCCGCATCAAAGTCATACTGATGCTTTGTAGGCTCCTTTGGCTTGGGCTCTATGAGCAGAGTACCCTTGAAGCCTATTTTCTTCTTATAGTCCGCAGCCATTTTAAGGAGCATTGCAAGGTGGTCAAGCTCTGCCTTTGTGTCCGTATTGAGAAGTGTTTCATAGCCCTCTCTGCCACCCCAGAACACATAATTTTCACCGCCAAGCTCCATGGTGATGTCCATGGCCTTCTTTATCTGTGCGGCAGTGTAGGCAAATACGGTGCTGTTGCACGATGTGGAAGCGCCGTGTACAAACTTGGCGTCGCCAAAGGCGTTTGTGGTGCCCCAAAGGCATTTAATGCCCGTCCTCTGCATTTCGGACTTTATAACAGCCGCTATCTTGTCCAGATTGGCGTTTGTTTCCGCAAGAGTTTTTCCTCTGGGAGCAATGTCCACATCGTGGAAGCAGAAATAGGGTATCTGCATTTTCTCCATAAACTCAAATGCGGCGTAAACTCTGTTTTCAGCCTGCTTCATAGGCTCGTCGCCGTCCCAGTGATGCGACTTGCTGGCGCCTCCGAACTGGTCGGCTCCCATGTAAGTGAAGGTATGCCAATAAGCCATTGAAAACCTGAGATGCTCCTTCATGGTCTTTCCCATTACGACCTCGTCGGGATTGTAAAACTTGAAAGATAGGGGATTCGTGCTCTTGCTTCCCTCATAGTTTATTTTTTTGATATTGCTGAAATACTCCATAAAAATTACCTCCTATATTTTAATTTTTTTATATTGTAGTTACTGCAAAGCTTCTTCTGCCAAATCATCAGCGTTTTTGCCTTCGGGTTGTTCCTGCGGCGGGTTTTCTGCGGGTTCTTCCTTGGGCTCGTCCGCGGGAGCTTCTATATCGGGCTCGTCCCTGCCCTCTTCGGAGCGTTCGGGCTCGGCCTGCTCCATTATGCTGTCCACAAGAGGCGCGGCAGTCTGCTCATGAGAGTTTTCGTCGGAGGAATCATCCTTTCCGGCGCTCTCCGTTGTTTCCTCGGAAGACGCTTCCGTTTCGGCTTCGCCGTTATATTCGGGTATCTCGGGACGGTTTGCTATAAGGTTCATCAATTCGCCCATGTACGAATTTTCGAAATAGAAGCCGTCCATTATTTCATGCGTATAATATATAACGGGCATATTCTCATAGCAGTTTTCGTATATCGTCTTTGACGCATCCTCAAGCACATATACGGAGCCGTCGGAGCCGTCCTCTTTATATACCTGACCGCCGAAAAGGTTTTTCCACCCTGCATCGCATATGCCGTATCCGCCGTTAACGCTCATAAAGTAATTGACGATATGCTCTTCGTCCTTTTCCGTTATAACGGCATTTTCTGTCTTGGATTTAAGTCTGTATACGCCTTCGGGCGTTCTGCTTCCCTCAAAATCCCTGCCTGTTATGACGGGAGTTGAAAGTATAAGCTCGCCTTCCTTATACATCCAGAGCATCTGATTTGAAAGGTCGACTTCGATATAGCTCTTGCCTATATCCTTTTGGAATACGGCAAATTCAGCCACAACTCTGCTGTCATTTCCGCTGAACATAGCCTCGTTTATATCATTTTTAAGCTTGTCTCTGTCTATGCCCGTGCCGAAGTCTCCGCCCGTAACGGTTACCTCGTCGCCATAAAATGTCTTGAATGTCCTTACCTCGGTATTTGCGCTGTAGCTATTGTCAAGCCTATCCATATATTTTGAAAGCTCTGCTTCATTCAAAGCAAGATTGCCTTCTTTGTCCGCGCAGAACCAATCCTTTTTGATGTCGATGGGTATTTCAAACACATCGTCCGTTATGTTGAGCTCCAGCTTGTCCTTTATAAGCTTATTGGCTGTTTTGCAGGCATGTATAAGATTTTTGTTATCCGCTGTGAGCGCAGGCTTTATGAAAAGACCGTCCCTGTTTATATCCACATCGGGGTCAAGACCCAGAACAGCGCTTGTAACCTTTGCGGAAAAAACAGTCTTGTCTATGCTGTCGCCCTGTATCTCGGGGACTATTTCATATTTATCGTCTATATATTCAAGCTTGGCGTCCTCGCTCTCTATCGTGCCTGTCATACCGAGCACAAGGGAGCTGTCTATAAATCTGCTGAGCGTGAGAGTGTCGTATGTAAGACCCTTTGTTGTGTATATGGGCTCGGAATCAAAAAACACGCCTTTAAGCCATGAAAGCTTTTTCTGATGAGCGCATATATCCTCCAGCGCCTTGTCAAGCTCGCCGAATTCAAGGTCTATGTCCTTGCCGTAAAGCTCGTCTACCATGATGTCGTTATACATAATGCTTAGGTGATAGTCAAGCACCTTTTCAGCCATTATGTCGGAAACCTCGTCAACCGTCTTGCCCGAGCAGTCCACATCGTTTATGACGGTTGAGGGCAGAAATTTGCTGCCGTAAACACCGTATGCCACTCCAAAATAAATGAATATAATAACTGCAAATACGGCAAATACGGCGATAGCTCTGTATTTTATAATATCTGCTCTTTTTATTGCCTCGGCATCGGGATCGACCTCCGCTTCGGCTATTTTGCTTTCCTCTGTACCGTTGTTGTCATTTTTATTGGGTTTTGGCAGGATTTTCATCATTTCTTTTCTTTTCTGCCTCTTTAATTCCTCTTCCTTGCGTATCTCGGCTTCAATTTCTTCCGTATCTCTGAGGAAATCGGTATAGTTTATCTTGCCGGTTTCCTCCTCGGTTATATCGGCTTTGACATCCTCCTGCTTATCATTCATATAAAAAACTCCTCTGCTATCTTCTTTTTAATATTCTGCTTCGGGTAGCTCTTTCGCTTGCCGTGAGCGCTCTGTACTGTCCCATGACGGGATCGGGTGACTTGAGCGGTTTAAACGCGTCTATCCTGCTGTGATAATAGCATACAACCGGCATATTCACAAGAGCCAGTCCGTAAATTTCCTTTGCGCTTGACATAGAAAGATTTACGCAGCCGTGAGAGCCTTTGCGCTTATAGGTATCTCCGCCGAAATAGCTCTGCCATACCGCATCGTGCAGTCCTATGCCTCTGTTAAAGGGCATCCAGTACTTGACGGGAGTAACATAGTTTTCGCCCACAAGAGGAACATCCATAGCCTTGGCCTTGAGCATATAAACCCCCTGCGGCGTTGCCCTGCTCCCGGGAAGCCCTGTAACGACGGGGCAATCCTTTACGAGCTTTCCGTTCAGATACATATAAAGATACTGATTTGTCAAATCTATCTCAATATATGTATCGCCTATGTCCTTTACATTGTCATTTAGAATATTTTTTCTGAAATAAATCTCCTTATCTACCTTTTCATTGTCAAGAAGCGCCGACTTTACGGCTCTTTTGAGAGTATCGGTATCAATATAACAGCCGTAATCTCCGCCTCTGACGCTTACGGTCGTGCCGTGAGATGTGCTGAAACTTCTTTCAATGCCCATAGTATTGTATCTTTTGCCTATGGCGTCTATCCCTCTTTCTATGGTGTCGTCATTGCATATGAAATTATAGCTTCCGTCAATGTTATAAACTGCGTTTATAAGCTCTCTGTTGAAATCATAGTCATAGTCCTTGAGCCTTATATTCATATCGGCAGAATCAAAGAAGCTCTTTGCCGTCATGCATGCTTCATTCAGCTTATTTTCAATTTCGGGCGTCATATCGTTTCTGACATAGCAGTCGGATTCTTCTATCACCATATCGGGCGAGAGGCTTTGGACTGCTTTATATATGCACTGTATATAGGTCGCAGGCTCTATCTGGTCTGACGCTACGGGAGGAACTATTATAAATTCGCTGCCGTTATAGAATATAGAGCCCTGTCTGCGCTGCTTTGTGGCGCGCAGATTATAGCCCACGGAATGAGCTATGGTATTGTTGAGCTTATGGATATTGTAACACATTATATCCATATAATTAAGCTCATGCACATCTTTTTTGCCCAAAAGAGCGGGTAGCCAAAGAAAATTAGACTGCTTTTTTACAAGCCCCGCAAAGTACCACTTTGCTTTATAGCTAAGCTCCAGAGCAATTTCATTGGGTTCGTATATATCTATAATATAGCCCTTGTTGTATATATTAAGCTTATAATTTTTAAGCTTATTGTCATAATATGAACACACTTCGTCAACGCTCATGCCCGAAAAATCCGTGCCGTCAATGACGGTGTTGGGCAGAAATCTGCCGTGATATTTTACAGCTCCTATGCCCGCATATAAAATTACCGCAGCGGCAAGAGCTATAATTATGACTTTAAGGGCTTTTTGGCTTTTTGTTTTTGTGTTGTTATCGTTATCCGTAACCGTGATCATAGCTATTCTCCCATTTGTACTATAATATTTTAATATATTTTAGATAGTATTGCAAGAAAAAACTTAAAAAATGTGTATTTAAAATGAATTTTAAGTAAATATTAATATTTCTGCGCATAAGACATAACATCAAAAATCGCCTATGAATAAACACAGGCGATTTTAATATGTATTATCCTATGAACATCTGGCTCCAATATCTGCCCGAGCCCGAGGTTACACCAAGTCCCATATGGGTATAATTTTTATTGAGTATGTTTGCCTTATGACCCGAAGAATTCATCCAAGCGTTAAATACCGCCTGCGCGTCCTTCTGTCCCTTGGCTATGTTTTCTCCCGCCGTTTTGTAGCTTATGCCCGCATTCTTTATCATATTGAACGGCGTGCCGTATGTAGGCGATGTGTGTGAAAAATAATTATTGCTTTTCATGTCCTCCGCCTTTTTCTGAGCCACTGCGGAAAGTCTGCTGTCAAGGCTCAACGGAGAAAGTCCGTTTTCCGCTCTTGCGCGGTTTACAAGCGCGAGCAGAGCGTTTGCTTCGGAGCCGTTTACGACGGGAGCCGAGGTCGTTGTTTCCGTTGAGCTCTCGTATGCAGGCTGCCGCTTTGTTGTCGGCTGCGTCGGCTTTTCCGTTGCGGGTTGAGGCTTTGTGGGTGGCTGCGTCGGTTTTTCCGTTGTTGGCTGTGGTCTTGTAGGCGGCTGCGTCGGTTTTTCCGTTGTGGGCTGTGGTTTAGCAGGTCGCTGTACAGGCTTTTCCGTTATTTTTTGCGTTGTGGCTTCCGTGGAAGGCTCAACGGACGGTTTTGCCCTTGTGGTGCACTCCGTAATATCCCCCGTGTAATTTTTACAGTTTCTTCTTAATATCTCCTTTATTATGGTGTCTTGATCTATTCTGCCCGACTGAACATCGTCTATTATTTTACAAATATTATTATATGTATCATTTATTTCATTTATGTCAATATCGGTGCAAAAATTTATTTTTTTAGCCGTGGACGGAATATTCGAACATCTGCCCGCATATGTATCCGAAGCATATACGCTTGCTCCCATTGCAATAACGGCAGCGGATGTTAAAATTATAAATTTTTTCATACATATTTCTCTCCTTTACTTTTTATCGGCGCCTGATTTAATTATAATGTAATATTTGTAACAATAAAATGCAAAATATATGGAATATGTGTTAAAAAATACTTGCAAATAAGGCTGAATTCCTATAAAATAGTAAAGATGACAGCAATATATTCGGAAAGGAAAATTTTAAATGAGTTCACCAGATATTAACCTTATAAACAAAAGAAGGATATTCGGCATAATTTCTCACCCCGACGCAGGCAAAACGACGCTTACCGAAAAGCTTCTCCTCCACGGAGGCGCCATACATGAGGCGGGCGCGGTGAAAGCCAGGAGAGGCCGTTTTGCAAAATCGGACTGGATGGAGATAGAAAGGCAGAGAGGTATATCCGTAACATCATCCGTAATGCAGTTTGAATACAATGACAAAATAGTGTCCATAATGGACACCCCGGGACACAACGACTTCGGAGAGGATACCTACAGAATACTTACCTCCGTTGACTCTGCGGTGATGGTGATCGACGCGGCAAAGGGCGTGGAGGCGCAGACAAGGAAGCTTTTCAAGGTGTGCAGCATGAGAGGCATACCCATATTTACATTTATGAACAAGCTGGACAGGGAGGCAATGGAGCCCCTCGCGCTTTTGGAGGAGCTTGAAAACGCCTTGGGCTTGCCCTCCGTGGCAGTTACATGGCCCATAGGAAACGGTGCTTATTTTGAGGGCGTATATGACAGACTTGAAAACAAAATTTATCTTTACAAGGAAAAGAAAACAATAGAGCTTGGCGAAAACGGAGTGTATGACGAAAGGCTCGACGGCATCATATTCGATGAGAATCTTCAAAATCTTAGAGATGAAATAGGACTTCTGGACGGAGCGGGAAACGAATTTGACATTGACAAAATATCCTCGGGCAAGCTTTCGCCCGTGTTCTTCGGCTCTGCTCTTGTGGACTTCGGGGTTACTAACTTCCTTGAGCATTTCCTTGAAATGTCGCCCGCTCCCGGCGAAAGAAAGACAACGGATGGCGTTGTTAAGCCGACTGACGACTTCTTTTCGGGCTTTATATTCAAAATACAGGCAAACATGAACCCCGCGCACAGAGACAGACTTGCGTTTTTCAGGATATGCTCCGGAACATTTGAAAGGGGCATGGAGGTTACACTCTCCCGAAACGGCAAAAAAATGAAGCTCAATCAATCCACACAGCTTATGGCAAACGAGAGAGAAAATGTGGAAACGGCTATGGCAGGCGATATAATAGGCATATATGACACGGGAAACTATCAGATAGGCGACACACTCACCGACTGCAGGGATAAGATTTTCTTTGAGCCTTTGCCCACATTCCCGCCGGAGCTTTTTATGAAGGTGAGACCCGTGGACACTATGAAGGCAAAGCAGTTCCAGAAGGGTGTGGATCAGCTTGCGCAGGAGGGTGCCATACAGATATACAAGACAGAATACAACGACGTTGTGCTGGGCGCAGTCGGCGCTCTGCAGTTTGATGTGTTTGAATACAGGCTCAAAAACGAGTATAACTCCGAAATACGCATGGAGCCCATGGATTACAGCGTGGCAAGGTGGGTAAAGGGAAAAACGGCGGACGAGATAAAGGACGCGCTGAATTCGCGCTCTACGCTTGTTTTTGACCACTTTGAAAGGCCTATAATACTCTTTGCAAACGAATACGCTATGAATACCTTTGCGGAAAGAAACGAGGATATAGAGCTTATAGAGGCTCTTGCCGTGGACGACGATTTTTAAAAAATATAAGGGACAGTCAATAAAAGACCGTCCCTTATTTTATTGCATTTTAAAATTGCTGTTTATTTTTTCTGTAAGCTCCTTTTTTGTATTTTCATCGGCAAATGAGGAGCGCGCCGAATTGAGTAGCAGGGCTTTAATATCCTCATCGCTTAATAAAAATGTCCTTCTTAAAAGCTCCAGTTCTCTTTTAACATCGGTATCGGATACCGTCATATTGTCCGAATTTACCGTTACGACAACACCGCTTTTGATATATTCCATGATGGGATAATCGCTTATGCTGCCGAAAACGCCAGTGTTGAGGTTGCTTGTTGGGCATAGCTCCAGAGGTATTTTCATTTCCGCAAGCTTTTTGACAAGCGATTTGTCCTCATATGAGCGTATGCCGTGCCCTATTCTCAAGGCGCCCATATCTATGGCGGAATAAACGCTTTCTGCGCCGTCCGCCTCGCCCGCATGTATAGTGAACGGCACGCCTTTTTTGCGGGCATATTCAAATATATCTCTGAAATTGTCCGTGGGATAAAGCCCTTCCGCTCCCGCAAGGTCAGCCGCGCATACGCCTTTTTTTAAAAATTCCGAAGCTATGTCTATAGTTTCTTTATTTTCGTTGAAATTATTGTCCGAGCGCATTGCGCAGAGTATTAAATTTGCGGGAATATCGGAGGATTCCAAGCCCTTTATTGCCGCGATAACGGCGTCTCTCTGCGTCATGCCCTTTTGTGTGTGGAGCTGAGGCGCAAAGCGCAGCTCCGCATAAATATAGCCCTTTTGAGAAAGCTCACGCAGTAAAGAGGCTGTGCCGTACTCCAAGGCTTCCTCGGTCTGAAGGAGAGAAAGCGGAAAATCAAATTTTTCAAGATATTCATTCAGATCACGGCAGTTTGGACTTACCTTCAATTTTTTTACAAGTTCATCATCACCGCACAGCGGTATATCCTGAATTTTGGCAAGAGCTTTCACCGTATCAAGCGAAAGCGAGCCGTCTATATGAAGATGTAAATCTATAAGACAATTCATGCTCACCCCTCCTTATTTCCAGCCCTCATAGTCAAACGCGGGAATAAAGCTCTCCTTTGCCGTTTCTCCCTCCTGTATGAAGGCATTTTCAACTCCGATATCTATAGCGTGATTTATAAAACTGTCATATTCCCTTTCGGATACCTTTCTGTTTATTTCCTTGTATTCGGATACATTTTCAAGAGGCGTATACTGATTCATAAGGCTCATATAGACATTATTCCCATATGTATCGTAAACATAGCTTACTATATCCTTTCCCTCGCGCACATGTCCCGGCAGAAGAAGATGACGGACGATGACGCCCTTTTGCATAACGCCCTCGGCATTGAATATGGGCTCGGGCTGCTGTCTTGTCATCTCGGCAAGCGCTTTTTTTACAGCTTCGGGATAGTCGGGCGCTTTGGAATATTTTTCCGCTGTTTCTGCTTTGATATACTTGAAATCCGTAAGATATATATCTATAAGTCCTTCCAGCATTTCAAGCGTTTCTATGCTTTCGTAGCCGCCGCAGTTATACACAACGGGAATATTCATGCCCTTTTGCTTTGCAAGCCTTAAAGCCTCCGCTATATGAAGCGAATAATGTGTGGGCGTAACGAGGTCTATATTTTCCGCGCCCTTTTCCATAAGCTCTATAAATATATCGCTTAACCTTTCAACGGTTACGGCTCTGCCTGTCTCGGCATTTGAAATGCTATAGTTCTGGCAGTAAACGCATCTTAAATTGCATCCGCTGAAAAACACTGTTCCCGCGCCGTTTTTACCGGATATGCAGGGTTCTTCCCAGAAGTGCAGAGCGGCTCTTGCGCCATATATTTTATCTCCCGAAACACCGCAGAAGCCTGTCTGCCCACTCCTGCGGTCAACACCGCATTTTCTGGGACAAAGAAGGCATTTATCAAGTGATAGCACACTATTCCTCCTTGGAACGCTTATAATAGGTCTTGAGCTTATTTTCGGCAAGATAGTGCACGCTGTCCTTGCTGTAGCCACCGCCCGAAAGAGCCCTGCCCGCCTTTCTGCCCATAAGAAGCTCTATGCCGTCGTCTATGTCGTCAATGGCGTAAATATGGAATTTGCCCGCCTTGACGGCATCTATAACATCATCTTTAAGCACAAGGTCTTTTATGTTTGACGCGGGTATTATACAGCCCTGCTCTCCCGTAAGACCCCTTTCATTGCACACATCAAAGAAACCCTCTATCTTGTAAGTAACTCCGCCTATGGGCTGGATACGGCCCCTCTGATCCATACTGCCCGTTACTGCAAGCTGTTGATTTATGGGACAGCCGCTGAGGCTTGAAATTATGGCGTAGGTCTCTGTTGACGAAGCGCTGTCGCCGTCCACGCTGTTATAGCTCTGCTCAAAGCATACCCGACAGCTCAATGTAAGAGGATATCTCTGGGCATATTTGCCGCCTAAGTAGCCTATAAGCACCTGCATGCCCTTGTCATGCACGGAACCGCTCATTTCGGCTTCTTTTTCAATGTTTACTATGCCTGCCTTGCCCGTGTATGTGCTTGCGGTTATCCTGGTGGGCATACCGAAGGTGTAATCGCCCATTTCCATAACACAAAGACCGTTTATCTGACCTACAGCCTCGCCCCGAGTGTCTATCATTATTTCGTTGTCGGCTATCATTCTTCCGTATTTTTTGGCATATATATTTATTCTTTCAAGGCTTTTGTTTGATGCCTTCGTTATATATTCTTTGCTTATACATTCTGCATTGTCAAGCCTTGCCCAGGCGTCGGCTTCGGAAATAATATTGCATATGAGTCCAAAACGCGTAGTCAGTTTATCCTGTCTTTCCGCCAGTCTTACGGAATATTCCAGAAGCTCGCACATGGCGCCGTTATCTATGGGAAGAAGTGAATTTTCATTGCAGTAATTCTTTACAAAGCCAAGCATGGCGTTTATGTTTTCCTCGGAAAAATCCATCTCATAGTCAAAAAGAGCGCATATCTTGAAAAGCTTTGAAAAATCGTCGTCATATCTGCTCAGAAGCTCATAGTAATACATTGTGCCCACAATTATTACCTTCACATCCACCTCGGCGCTCTGCGGCTGCAAGCCCGCAACGGTTATACCGCCGAACTGCAGTTCCTTAAGAGGCTCTATTGTAACTTTGCCCGTTATAAGCGTCCTCTTGAGCGTGTCCCACGCAAAGGCGTTTGAGAGGAGGTCCGAAGCTCTTAAAATGAGATAGCCCCCGTTAGCCCTGTGCATAAGTCCTGCCTTTATTTTCATAAAATCCGTAATGAGCGAGCCGTTTTCATTCTCATATTCCACCTCGCCCAAAAGGTTGGTATAGGTCGGGTTATAGTCCACTATGACGGGCGCGCCCTTAAGAGAGCTGTTGTCCACAAAGACATTTACGCCGTATTTATTGAGCATATCGGCATTGCTCCGCTTGAAGCCCCAGGGCATCATGGCGGAAAGAGGATCGTCTCCCGTGTCCTCCTCGCTGTCCGTAAAAAGCTCTATGTTGTTGAGTATATCTTCCTTGACGCTTATAAGATATTCGCTTACTTCCTTGTTGTCTATATATTTTTCCTGGAGCGGAGCTATAAAATGACCCACTATAAAAAGCGAAATGTTATAGTCCATATTGTCCATTTCGGTCTTGGCAAATCTGTCTATATCGCGCATTTTTTTCATGGAATCGGAAGCCAGCTCGTGCACCTCGTCAGAGCCTTCGTTTATTTTGTCCTTGTCCTCATCCGACAGTTCGTCATATTCTTCCTCCGTTATCGTCTTGCCGTCGAGTATGGGCAGGAAGTAAACGCCGCCGTTGCTGCTCGTCTTTACGCCGAAATTATATTTCTTAGCCTCGTCGGCAAGCTCCTTTACGACCTCGTCCTTTTTCTTCTGGGCGTTTTTCATTATCCTGTCTTTATCGTCGTTATATTCCACGGATGAAAAAGCTCTGGCAAGCTCTATGCTGAGCTGATTGACAAGCTCCTCCATATCGTTTCTGAATTCTTTGCCCATGCCCGCTTTGAGCCTTAAAAGCTTGGGCGCGCCTGTTTTTGCAAAGTCCAGAACATAGCACATATCGTCGGGAGTTTTTTCCTTTGAGGCAATATCCTTTGCAAATTTCTCCGCATAGGTGGTTTTTCCGCTTGCGGGAAGTCCTGCAAGATAGATATTATAGCCCTTGCTTTTCACACTCAAGCCAAACTCCAGAGCTTCGGCTCCGCTGGGCTGACCTATTATATGACCGTTATATTTGCCTTCATCTATAGCTATGTCCTTATTTCTGCAAAATCTCTTAAGTTCGCTGTATTTCAACTCTTTTATCATATATCCACCTCCGTTCTCAGCCTGTTATCATTTCCTCGGGGATAAAATATTTCCACATTATATAGGCGTCCTCTTTGTTGTCCTCGTAGTATTCGGGTCTTACGCCCTCAAGCTTAAAGCCGAATTTTTTATAAAGCGCAAGCGCGGCGGCGTTGCTTTTTCTCACTTCCAATGTGAGCCCTATCATTTCCTTTTCATGGGCTATATTTATAAGACCCGAAACAATGGCGCTACCCACGCCCTTTTGCCTGTACTCCCTGCGGACGGCTATGTTTGTTATATGTCCCTCGTTCACAATATGCCACATACCGCCGTAGCCTATGACCTTATCTTTATCGAGAGCCGTAACATAATATGCCAGCTTGTTTTCAATCTCTTTTTTCATAGCTCCCCTGCTCCACGCAATGGCAAAGCTTTCGTTCTCTATTTCCATTATGCCGTCAATATGGCTTTCATTCATCGGTTCTATGTGCATTTTTTTCTTCCAATTCTCTTTCTGCCTGTGATTTTCTGAGATATATTATTTCAAAGTCGTTAGGCTCCACAGCCTCCGCCGTTCTTTCAAGAGCAAGCGCTCCAACGCATGAGGCTCTCTGCATATTTGCGCTGACGGGAGCAAATGTAAAGCCTGCCTGCTTTGAAATGATATCCTTGAAAACGGGTACTCCGTCGCCTAAAAATACGGCGTTTTTGTCTATTTCAAGCACCTTTTCTATGAGTTCGTTTATATCGCACGCCATGTGTCCGCTCAAGTTTTCAAGCCTGCCGTTGTTTCTGTAGATAGCCGAATACACCTGATTGCGCCTTGCATCCATTATGGGGACTACAAGAGATGAGCAATAGGGAATATTATAAGCCAGAGCGTCAAGCGTGGGAACGGGTATTATTTTTTTGTCAAGACCGTGCGCCAAGCCCTTGGCTGTGGCTGCGCCTATCCTTAAACCCGTGAAGCTTCCGGGACCGCTTGCGCACGCTATATAATCTATATCGCGCATATCAAGCTCCGCCATATTCCTTATGGTTTCTATCATGGGCATAATTGTCTGCGAATGTGTTTTTTTGTAATTGGTGGTAAACTCAGCAATAGTTTTGTTTTCGTCAACTATAGCCGCACTTGCCACAAGTCCCGTGGTGTCCAGCGCCAGAATTTTCATTTATTTTACCTCAATTCGTCTGTAGTTTATGTCGTCCTTTGAATAATCTCTTTCTATTGCTATCCATACCGAATTTTCGGGCAGTATTTCCTCTATGAGCTCCGCCCACTCTATAAGGCATACGCCGTCGCCGAAAAAGTACTCGTCGCAGCCTATGTCGTACATTTCATCGGGAGAACCTATGCGGTATACATCGAAATGATAGAATGGGAGCCTGCCGTCCGAATATTCGTTTACTATTGTGAATGTCGGGCTGGTGATATGCTCCTTTATGCCGAGTCCCTCCGCAAAGCCCTTTGTGAACACGGTCTTTCCCGCTCCAAGCTCGCCTTTAAGGCAGTATATATCTCCTCTGCAGGCTTTTTCGCCTATCTCCTTGCCGAGAAGTCTTGTCTGTTCGGCAGAGTATACCTCTTTTATCATAGTTTCACCTCGCTGATGTTCAATATATAAATAATAACATAATTCCGTTTCTTTTTCAATGCTTTATGACAAATACGGAGCATAAAATATAAAGCAGTGCAAGGGAGGCGATAACAATAAAAAGAGCCGCAGCATACATAAGAGTAAGCACGGACGAGCAGAGGGAGTTTTCACCCGCCGCACAGCTTAAGGCGATAGAAAGCTATGCCAAAAGCAACGATATGCTTCTAAGCGAAAACCATATATACCGCGACGAAGGTATAAGCGGAAGAAGGGCGGAAAAACGCCCTGCCTTCATGAAGATGATATCGGATGCAAGAAGACACAAGAGCGGAGAAAAGCCTTTCGATGTGATACTGGTGCATAAGCTTGACAGATTCAGCAGAAGCAGAGAGGAAAGCATAGTATATAAATCGCTTTTGCGCAGAGAATGCGGAGTATATGTAGTTTCCGTAACGGAGCCCATAGCGGAGGATAAATTCAGCATAATACTTGAGGCTATGCTGGAAGCTATGGCTGAATACTATTCCTTGAACCTCTCCGACGAGGTAAAAAAGGGTATGCGCGAAAAGGCTGAAAGAGGCGGTTATATGACCTCCGCTCCCTTCGGATATAAGTGGCTTGACAATGAGCTTGTAAAAGACAACGACGAGGAAATATATGTTAAATATATATTTGACAGCTTCCTTTCGGGCATGTCAAGGAGGCGTATAGCCGAAAATCTTAACGATATGGGCGTACTTACTCACAGGGGAAACAAATTCGAGATAAGGACTATAGACTATATATTGAAAAATCCCGTATATGCGGGCTTTACAAGGTGGAATCCGTATAAAAGGCAGAATTACAGGCTAAAGCCGGATGAAAATACCATAATAAGAAAGGGAGAACATGAGGCTATTATAAGCGAAAGTGAATTTGAAAAAGCTAAAAACAAGGCGAAAAGCGATATACGGGAGCACAAAAAGCGCAGATATGTTAAGACTTCGCATTGGCTGAGCGGTATTATATGCTGCGGCAGCTGCGGAGCGTCCCTGTGCGTTTGCGCTTATTCCAAAAGTCTGCAGTGCGCGGGATATTCTCACGGAAAATGCAATGTGTCTCATTTTATAAAGCTGAACGCTTCCGAAAACGCTGTAATAAACGAGCTTGACAGGCTTATAAATTTCATGGACAAGAGCTTTATATGCAGAAATGACGGTTTTAATACGGAGTATAAGGCTGAAATGACTGCTCTCAAAAAGCAGAAGTCAAGGCTGGAAAGAACAGACGAAGCCTACCTCTGCGGCATATATGACGCCGAATACTACAGGAATAAAAGGAACGAAGAAGAAAATAAGCTTGAAAATATCAAAAGGCGTATAGAGGACATAAATGGTCGAAAAAACAACGGCAAAATATATGTTAACTCATTTTATGACATAATCGAAAGCGGTATTTTTGACAATGAATATATAGCGGATACGCTTTGCGGGGTTATTTATAAAATTGTTTACAGCAAAGAAAGGCAATGTTTTATATTTTATTACAGAGTATAGCAAAAGGCAATCGGGCGGACCCGATGGCGAGCTTGCGGCTTCGCTTAGATATTTCAGTCAGAAATTTGACATGGTAACTCCCGAAGCAACCGCAACGCTCAACGACATTGCAACGGAGGAACTTGCTCATCTTGAAATGATAGGCGCAATGTGCGCTCAGCTGAGCGAGGACGCCGACATAGCGGAGATAAAGAAGGCGGGCTTTGACAAGTACTATGTAGACCACGGCACGGGTATATATCCCGCAAGCGCTTCGGGCGTGCCCTTTACGGCGGCATATATACAGTCTAAGGGCGACCCTATAACTAATCTTTACGAGGATATGGCAGCAGAACAGAAGGCTCGCTCGACATACGAATATCTCATAGAAATGACGGACGACCCCGATGTGCTCGCTCCTCTCAGATTTTTAAGAGAAAGAGAGATAGTTCACTTCCAGAGATTCGGTGAGGCTCTCAGAAAGGTTCAGGACTATATGGACGCAAAGAGGCAGTTTGTGATGCCGAAATGTGAGAAGTGCAGACCTAAGAGCAGATAAAAAATTTCCCTTTGACAAAAGTCAAAGGGATTTTTATTAAGTAAGATAGTTTTCAAATTCTCTCTTATCGTTAGTGTACTGCAATGCGGTGGAATGTGTTATCTTTCCGCAGTTGAGAAGTCTAACAAGGTCGCCGTTGAGGGTATGCATACCGAAGGATGCGCCCGCCTGCATTGTGGTATTTAGCTGGTGGCACTTATTCTCTCTTATCATATTCAAAACGGCGTCTGTACCCGTAAGTATCTCGGTAGCTACAACTCTTCCGTTGCCCTCGGCATTGGGCATAAGACACTGCGTTATAACGCCCTTTAATATGCCCGAAAGCTGTATTCTGACCTGATTCTGCGCCTCTGCGGGACAGGCGTCTATAATTCTGTCTATTGTCTGAGCGGCGCCCGTGGTATGGAGCGTGGATAAAACCAAGTGGCCTGTTTCGGCTGCTGTAAGGGCGGCTGAAATGGTCTCATAGTCTCTCATCTCACCTACGAGTATGATGTCGGGGTCTTCTCTCAAGGCAGATCTCAACGCCGCGGCAAAGCTCTGAACATCCCTGCCCACCTCGCGCTGGTGTATGGTGGCAACCTTTCTTTCATAAACATACTCTATGGGGTCTTCAATGGTAAGTATATGCGTTGAATCCTTCCTGTTTATGTAGTCTATCATGGCTGCAAGGGTGGTAGACTTACCCGAGCCCGTGGGACCCGTAACAAGTATAAGACCTCTCGGCTCGTCCGCAAGACTTTCAAGTATCTTGGGAAGGCCGAGGGACTCAAGGTCGGGTATGGAATTGTTGAGAAGTCTTATTGTAGCCGCCGCGCCCTTCATATAGCGGAAAACATTAACTCTTTGTCTGTTTCCGTCGGAGCTTTCATAGGCAAAGTCCACATCTATGCCCTTTTCAAATTCCTCTATCTGCTCCTTGCTCATTATGTCCTTTATACACTCCTGCGACTCGTCATCGGTAAGACTTATGTCCGTATCTATAAGAGCGCCGTGTATTCTGAATCTCAAGGGCAAGCCCTCCGAAATATGTATATCGGAACAACCCATAGCTCTGGCTCTAAGAATTATCTGATCCATTGTCAATGCCATAAAAACACCTCTCCTTAATTATACATTATATGCTATCTTAAGATATTCTTCTATTGTGGTCTTGTTTTGCTTTACAAGCTCTCTTGCGCTGAATTGCAGAGTTTTCATACCCTGATACTTTATAGCGTAGTCCTCTATATCGTCAATTTCCGCGCCCTTTACTATCATGTTTCTTATCTCTCTGTCAATGGCGACTATCTCATGAACGGCAATTCTGCCCGAATAGCCTGTGTTGTTGCACTTTGCACAGCCTACGGGCGACATTACCTTGTCAATGTCCTCGCCGAGTATCTTTCTGTCCTCGTCGGTGGCGTCAACAAGCTTGCCGCACTCGGGGCATATCTTACGCATAAGACGCTGTGCCACAACGCCCACAAGAGAGTTTGCTATAAGATAGGGTTCAACTCCCATGTCCGCAAGTCTTACAATGGCGGATACGGCGCTGTTTGTATGCAGTGTGGAGAATACCAGATGTCCCGTTATGGCTGCTCTTACGGAGATAGAAGCCGTTTCGTTATCTCTTGTCTCACCAACCATTATGACATCGGGGTCCTGTCTTAAAAGCGCTCTAAGACCGTTCTCAAAGGTCAGACCCGCAAGCGTATTTACCTGCATCTGGCTCATGTGAGGAAGGTTCTTCTCAACGGGGTCTTCAATGGTGGATATGCTTATCTGGCGTTTTGAAAATTCCTCGAGCACCATATAAAGCGTGGTGGTTTTACCCGAACCCGTGGGACCCGAAATATATATTATGCCGTTGGGCGATTTGAGTATATCCCTGAACTTAAGGTAGTTCTCCTGATCCATACCGTAGGAGGTTACGTTTGTTATGGGCGTATTGTTGGCAAGTATTCTCATAACGGCCTTTTCGCCGAATACGGTGGGAATGAGAGAAACTCTGACATTGACCGTATTGCCCTTTATTTTGGTCTTGAAGTGTCCGTCCTGCGGCACACGCCTCTCTGCTATATCAAGGCTTGACATTATCTTGATCCTGGCTATGAGCGTCTGATGAAGCGATTTCTGAAGCGTTACATAGTCGGTAATGGTGCCGTCTATTCTCATACGCACAAGCGTCTGTGCTTCATAAGGCTCTATATGTATATCGCTCACGCCTATATCAAAGGCTCTTGTAAGAAGCGAATTTATGAACGAAATAACGGGCGTATCGTCGTCGCCTACTATGGCATCTATTTCCTCAAGAGGAGCGTTTGCGCTTACCTCGATATTTGCCGACTTGACCGCCTTTATAACGGAAACCTCCGAATAGCACTTGTTTATAAGATAATCTACATCGCTTTCGACGGCTACTATTATTCTTATATCATGGCCCGTGAGCTGTCTTACGTCCTCCTGGGCATAGAAGTCAAGAGGCGAGCTTGTAACGCAGGAAATAATGCCGTCCTTTTCGTTTATGGGTATTATCTTATATTTTTCGGCAAGGTTCTGGGGCACAAGAGCAGCGACGGAAGCGTCAACCTTGACTTCCTCCACATCCTCCACAAGCTCCAGATTAAGACGCTTTGCAAGCGCCTTAGCAACCTGTTTTTCCGTTACAAAGCCCTCGTCAAGAAGTATCTCGCCTATTTTGCGCGAACGGTCTTCCTTCTGTATTGCAAGGGCTGCCATAAGCTGTTCTTCCGTAATATAGCCATATTCAATTAACACATCGCCAATTCTGATATTTCTGTTATCACTCATGGAATGACCTCCGCAATTAACTGTTTTCTGTTTCGTCCGAGGATGTGGCTTCCTCGGTTGTCTCCTCCGACGCTTCAACGGCAAGGCTGCTTTCTGCCATATACACATTTATGCTCGCATTGAGAGTAACAGCTCCCGATTCTGCGTCTACGCTGGTTGAATATGATGTTGCTCTTATGGCGGGTATTCTGGATGAAATGGCATCCATAAGCCTATATATATTGTCCTCCGCTCCCCTTACGGTGATATTTACGCCTGTGATATAGAGCACGGGCTCTGCTTCATCATCACCGCTGTTTTCGTCAGCCTCGGCTTCGATAGCCATTTTGCTGTATTCATAGGGAGTTTCGTTCTGCATATTTGCATTGTTGGATATTGAAAGCCTTATTATCTCCAATCCGCAGTTTGTAACCATATCGGTGATCATACTGTCAATACGGTTATTGGGCATGACGGGATTTATCTCGCTCATTTCCTGTTCGTAAAGCTTTCTGTTCTCGTCAAGCGTGGCGAGATTTGCCTGATACTTTACGATCTCGGTCTCCATCTGCACCCTCTGCGCAAGAGCCGTTTCCAGTTCGCCCTTTATTTCGTTGCCCTTAGCCATGGCGGGACGCATAACGAACCAGAAGGGAATGATTATAAGACAGAACATGGCAAGATATACCAAAAGCTTTTTATCCTTCTCGGAAATATTCATCTGCATACATCTTCCTCCTTACTGTCCTATGCTTTCTTTAAGAATACAGTTTACATTCACCTTATAAACGCTCTCGTTCTCGTCAAATGTATAGCCCGTATAATCCACGTTTTCAAAAAGCCCCGTTGTGTTGAGCTTATCCACTATCGCGCTGTTGAAGTTGGCAACGCCGCAGGTAGCCTCTATTCTGACCGTACCCGAGTCGGTATCGACCCTAAGTATTTTAAAGCTTGTAATGCTGTCCTGCGTAGCCATTATCATATTTTTTATAGTCGTGTTGAACATAGGATATGTCCTTATTACCGTTTTTTGGTCGGCAAGGGTCTGTATATTCTTTTCAAGCCTTTCGTTTTCTGCGACGACATTTGCCGAGTCGGACACCATCTTCTGATTCTGTGCGTCGTTTATGTAAGCATTGCACTCCTCAAGCGACTTTGTGAGCAAATGATTCCTCACAAGCAGTATAACGCTTGCAATCACTATAAAACCCACAAGAACGCCTGCGCCCGCGATAAGCCTTGTGTCGGGCAGGAAGCTCGTTTTCTTTTCGTTGACCTCGGCGCTGAATCTTTTGAAAAGGTTTATATCCTTTTTGGACTCTATAAAAGCGCCTATACCCATGGCGTAGCTGCTGAGGTTTCCGTCCGTCTTGAAGTTGATATTATCGGATTCGGGCACGGGAAATGCCTCGGTATTGTAAATAGAGAGCGACAAACCTATCTTTTCGAGAGTTTCCGCGCTTATTCCGCCCAGATAGACCTTGTTTATATCCTCCTTGTAGGTGGACATATAGAACTGCTTTATAGTACTTATGGAGTTTACCACCTCGGAAACAAAGTCAGCCGTGTCTCTGTCGCTGAAAATTCTGGTACTCTGGGAATACTTATATTCACCCTGCGACAGTATGATGCTCACAATATTATTGCCGTCCAAGAACTGCAAAAGCGCCGTTTCGCCCTTAAGCTCGGTATCAATATTATTAAAGAGCTTAACTATATTTATGATATCGTTTGAAATACAGCTGAGCTTTATCTTAAGCTCCGAAAAAATGCTTATGTAGCTCTTTATGAAATCTGCCTCTGTTATTACGGCAAGGGTATTCATCTTCTTTGTTTTCTTGTCCTCATCAAGCACCATATAGTCAAATACGGGGTTATTTTTCTCCACATTTGAAAACTCCATGGATACGAGATCAAAGGCGTTCTTTTCCTTGACGAGAGGCAGAACAACATTTTTCATGGTTATCTGCTTGCCCTTTACCACTACGTTTACATCCTTGCGGGGAAGCTTGTTTTCTTCCCAGAACTTTGAAATATCGGCTTTAAGAGCGTCCTCGTTGACAATAACGCCGTTCATTATGGCGCCCTGACTTACAGGCATAGTATAAATATTATTTACGGTTATATTTTTTCCGCTTCCCGACGCTAAAATAGCGTACATTTCTTCATTACCCAAATGGACTGAGATCATTGTGATACCTTCCTTCCTTAGTCGTTAAATTCCGCCCTGCGCGCCGACAGCCGAATAAGACTGATAGATAGGCAGAAGAACGGAAACCATAACAAAGCCGACAAGCAAGCCCATTACGATGATAAGCACGGGCTCCATACTTGTAACAAGCTTGGTGATGGCGATATCCGCCTCGTAATCGAGAGTGTCGGATGTTGAAACAAGCATATCCGCAAGCTTACCCGTTTCCTCACCGACCAATGTGGTATCCGCAAGCTTGCTCACAAAGCCGTCCACGCCGCTTATAACGTTTGAAAGCGACTGACCTGCTCTTACCTTCATTACTACGTCCTCAAACTGACTTTCAACATATTTGTTGCCTACGGTCCTGCCGCCGACGGAAAGAGCGCTGACTATCGGCAGACCCGATGCATAAAGAGAAGCTATCGTTCTTGCAAATCTGGCAGTATAGACCGTCTTGAAAAGCTTGCCGAAATAGGGAAGATGCACAAGCATTTTGTCAAACTTTATCCTAAAGGAACGCTGTTTCATAAGATATGCAAATATTACGGCAGCCACAGCCACAACAAAGAGAATGATTATCCAGTGGTCGATCACAAAATGAGAAGAACCGAGGAGTATTCTCGTGGGCAGAGGCATGGATTCAAGAGTGCTGAGCACGGGCTCCAGCTGAGGTATGATGAATGTAACAAGGAAAATAACAACTACTATAACAAGCGCGATAAGTATGCCGGGATAAACAAGCGAAGATGTTACCTTCTTGTTGAGAAGATATTGCTTTTCATAGTAATCGCACATCTGCATGGATGTTTTTTCAAGGTTACCGCTCATCTCGGCTGTCTTATACATATTGATAAGAAGCTCGGGAAAAGCGCCGTTTATCTCCTCCATAGCGGTCGAAAGAGAATTGCCCTGTATAACGGAGTTCATAAGCCTTGTGTATATGTCTCTTTGCCATTGCTTTAGAGATTCGCTGTGAGTAATGATATTGAGCGCACGCACGAGCGAAATACCCGAAGCCTGCATAGTTCCGAGCTGACGGCAGAAGTCGCCCAAATCTCTGAAGCTAAGCCTTCTGCTTCTGGTCCTCTTATGTACTTCCTTGTATGACACAAGTATCTGATTGTTCTGCTGGACATACTGATAAAGCTCCGTAGGATTGTTCACATCCACGCTGCGGCTAATTTTTTTGCCGTTTTCATCCTGCGCAGTATATTTGTAAGTTGTCATTGTTTCACCACCATAAGTTGATTTTTATATTTAAAGGTCTTACATAAATAAACCTATATACCAATTCAATATTTCTTTTCCCCAGAAAAACGCTATTGTACAGCTGACCGCAAGAAAAGGTCCGAAGGCAAAATGCCTGTCCTCGCCCTTTTTATAGCGCGCGAGAAGCACGACCGCATATATGCCCGCCGTTATTATAGCTATGAAGAACGACAGAAGATTGAGCTGCCAGCCTAGGAAAAAGCCCGTGAATGCCATAAGCTTTATATCTCCTCCGCCGAAGGCTCCGTCTATAAGAAGCGCTATTATAAGCATGGGCGCACTGACGGAGAAAAAGCCTATTATTCTGGATAAAATATCTATATCTCTGAATATAAAGACGGATATAACGCTCAGCACCGCCATAGCGATGACAAGTCTGTCTGGTATTGACATAGTTGCCATATCAATAAGCAGTACGCAGGCGAGTATTGCCACAAATATGTAGCCTGCCGCAAGCTGAAGCCAGCTGCCCCAATATATATATGTCATATAGAGGGCAAGGATTCCGCCCGCAAGCTCCGTGAGAAAATATTTGAGCGAGAGAGGGCTTTTGCAGCTTCTGCATTTTCCTCTAAGGAAAATATATGAAAAAACAGGTATCATATCCAAGACACCGAGCACTCTGCCGCAGTTGTCGCATTGACTTCTTCCCAGCGCTATGGGCTTGTTTTCGGGAAGCCTGTCGGCAACAAGATTTACAAACGAATACACCGAACCGCCCATAAGGAAAATACATAACGCAAAAAGTACCAAGCTCAGAACTATCATATCATATCTCCGTTTCATGTACCTCAAATTAATTCGGGAACATTATTTTTTACAATTACTCTATTATATTTTACTCTTATTATTAAATAATGTCAATTGAAATAGTGCAATTTTGTGTATTTTTATGAATTATAACTGTATTTTTTATATAATATGCAAATATAACTTTATTTTATTTATGAAAAACATACAGAACAGCTTTTTGAACAAGTCATAAAACAAAAGGAGCAAGGTCCGCGCCCTGCTCCCCTTTTTCACAGTATTTTTTCAAAAGGCCAGTCTATGATGCCTCCGAAGTCATACACATCGGTATAGCCCAGACTGTCCAGTATATCGCAGGCGGCAGCGCTTCTTCTGCCGCTTCTGCAATATACGAGTATGGTTTTGTCCTTATCCTCTATGACGCTTGTTATATTATCTTCAAGGCTGTCAAGAGGCACGAGAACGGAATTTTCGATATAGCCCTCCGCAAGCTCGTCCTCATCTCTCACATCTATAATGGCTATATCGCTTTTGGTATCCATCATTTTTTTAGCCTCTACGGGGCTTATAACGCTGTGCATGGCATCACCTTATTTCAAGCTCTACGGGGCAATGGTCGGAGCCGAATACCTCCGTGTGTATTTTGGCATCCTTGAGTCTGTCCTTGAATCTTTCGCTTACGACATAGTAGTCAATACGCCAGCCCGCATTCTTTTCTCTGGCTCTGAAGCGATAGCTCCACCAGCTGTATATATTTTCCATATCGGGATAGAAATATCTGAAGCTGTCTATAAAGCCTGCCGAGAGAAGCTCCGAGAACTTGCCTCTTTCCTCATCCGTAAAGCCCGCATTTTTTCTGTTGGTCTTGGGATTTTTAAGGTCTATCTCGTTGTGAGCTACATTGAGGTCTCCGCAGAGTATAACGGGCTTTTTGGCGTCAAGAGCTTTGAGATACGCCCTGAAATCGTCCTCCCATTCCATTCTGTAATCCAGACGGGCAAGCTCGTTCTGCGAGTTGGGAGTATAGCAGGTCACATAGTAGAAGTCCTCAAATTCAAGCGTTATTACCCTGCCCTCGCGGTCGTGCTTTTCTATGCCTATGCCATAGCTTACGGAAAGGGGCTTTAGCTTTGTGAAAACAGCAACTCCGGAGTAGCCCTTCTTTTCGGCATAATTCCAGTACTGTTCATAGCCGTCAAGGGCTATGTCTATCTGCCCTTCCTGAAGCTTTGTCTCCTGTATTGAGAATATATCGGCGTCGATATCTTTAAAAAAATCCATGAAGTTTTTACCGACGCACGCTCTTAAACCGTTTACATTCCAGGATATAAATTTCATTTCAGTTTAACTCCTCATAAAGTCTGTCTATCGCCCAGACACCTATTTCAAAAGATACGGTTTCGCCCTTCAAAAGCTCGTATACATCGGACATATCCGCATCGGCATCAAGGTATTTGAGCGTATTCTTTATAATATCGGACGCTTCCGCTCCCGTTATGGGCGTTTCGGGCTTATAAGCGTTGCCTGTTTCGGCTTTTATTATGCCTGCGGCTTTAGCCGCGCCCACAGCTCCCGAATAATACTTGCCTTCGCTCACATCGTCGAAGTTATTGGCTGTATTTTCCTTAAGAGCTATTGCGTCTGCCGTCATCTTGACAAAATCTGCCTTTGTCATATTGGGCGATGCCTTTACCGCCTCGGAATCAATATAATCCTTGAGAGAAGCCGAGGACTGCTGCATCATTGTGAGTATCTTTTTGGCAACAAGCTCTGCGCCGAAGCTGCTTAGAACATTGTTGTCTATGCCTGTTTTTCTGCTGTAGGCGTTGAGCGCCTTGCTGCCCTCCTCGCCCATGGTCTTATAAAGCTCGGCAGTAACGCTGTTGAGGTTTACATAAGCCGGGTAATACTTCTGTACCATTGAGATAGTATTCTGAACATAGGGATTGGCTGCGGGAGCATATTCGCCGTTTACAAACCTTCTGGGCGAATAAGGCGTCATGACTACAGCCACGGCTTTTTTGTCGGCAACGGGCTTAATATAGTAATTATAGAGATAATAGCTGTAGGAGCTCTTGTCGGTCTCGCTGTCGGAAGGATAAGCGTAATCCTCGCCCGCCTTTCCGTCCGTCTCGCCGAAGTTTATGAATACATAATCGCCCTCGTTGAGTTCCGATATAAACGACTTGTATTCATCGGTGTCTATATAGCTTCTTGTGGTAGCGCCCTGAACGGCAAGATTTTTAACCGTTATCTTGGGCGAAAGATACTTGCCGAAGTAGTCGCCGTAGCCTCCCGAGCTGACAGCCATATCGGAGTTGTCGGCGCCAGCAGCCGCAGTCGAGCCGAGCACAAAGAGATTTGCCGTCTTTAAAGCGTCAGTTCTGCTTACCGCTACGCCCGAGGCTATTACATCCTTTCTGACCGTGAGCACGGAATTTTTAATGGCGTCTGCCATTTTGCTTGCTATGAGGTTTGCGCCGAATTTATTGTAGTGCGTAAGGTCGACCGTACCATCGGACTTTATGTTGTGAAGTCCCTGCGTAGTCATTACGCCGTAGCTTTCATAGAGCGACTTTGTGATATCGTACATATCTATGCACACTATGTCCTCTTCCTCGGCAAGCTGTCTTATGGCTTCAATATATCCGTCCTTTTCGCCGAAGTGCGGAGTTATTTTTCCCTCGCTGTCAAAGAATATCCTGCACATGGGCGTAAGGAGAACGGGGGTTGCGCCCGTCTTCTTTATCTCCCGGACATGCTGGAGCATATACCACTTGAACGTACCGCTCTCATAGGGATAGAAGGTCTCGCCGTAGGGATAGTCGGTATTCTTATAGAAATCATATATATACTGAGGCGTCTTTGTCTTTATGGCAGGTATAACGGGATATTTTCCGCTGCTGTCGGGCTCGCCGAGCATTACGGCATGCTCCATAAAGGCGTTTTCATCGGTTCTCTGGTCGTTTGTGCCGAACTGTATGAAAACATAGTCGCCGGGGCCTACCTGTTCATAGACCTCTCTCAATCTGCCTTGATTGAGATAAGAACGCGCGCTTCTGCCGCCTTCAGCCTTGTTTATTATCTCGACATTGCTGTCGAAATAGTTGACAAGATATTCGCCCCAGCCGCCTATGGTGTTGTCGTCGCCATAAGCAACGGCGGTTGAGTCGCCCATGATATATATCTTTGTTTTGTCCTCATTGCTTACATCTTCATTTTTGCGCACACTTATGCTGTCCATCATGACGACATCGTCGTCTCCGCCCGCTTCAAAGGCTATTGTGCCCGCGCCTACGGGAGCGCTGTCCTTTGCGCTGAGCTTAGCCATGTGCTTGCTTATGCCCTCGATATAGAAATAGGCTTCTATATCGCTGTCGTTCTTGCTTACCTCTATCATGAAATAGGGATTTTCCTCTCCCGCATTCTGGAGGATATTGTTCTTAAGGCTGTCGGCATCCTTTGCAAGCTCCGTTTCAACGCCGTTTACGACCTTACAGAGCGTGAGTATGAGACTCTTTGTGTTGCTTCCTCTGCCCACCTTAAGAACATAGTAAGAGCTTGCATCCTTGCTTCTGTTGAAATAGATATTGTAATATCCGTCGGAGCTTAAGCCCTTTCTTTCGGGATTGAATCTGAATCTGCCCTTTAAGTCTATGTTGTCTAAGTCATAGCCGTTTGAATATTCCATATAGGACATATCGTTGCTGTCGCAGGCTGCGGCAACAAATCTGTTGTCATATTTATTTACGGTATTCCATGTGCCCGCAGTGCTCCAGCCGTCGGTATTGTCAAAGTCTGTTCTGTATATTGCGCCGCTCTCGCCGTTTTTCGCCTTCACAGCGTTTGCTGTGGTGTATGAGCTTACCGCGCCGTATACTCCGTATGTGGTCTTTGTGGCAGGATATACATCAAGCCTTATGCTGTAGCCTATATCCTCGGGAGCTATGGTGTAGCTTTCGTAATACTCGCCCACGCCCTCCTTGAGTATGATGCAGTTGTCATCATTAACGGCGCACCAGCGGAGCTTTGCCGCGTCTATTGCGTTGTCGCTTTCAAGCTCATAGCTGTAATTTGCTATAAGGTTCTGACCCGGCACAAGATTGCTTTCGTTTGTTATCTTTATATCCGAAACAGTGGGTACAGCCGTTCTTGCGGCGGTAACCTCCACATCGGCATATGTTTTGAGTCCCTTTGAATTTTGGGCGCATATGACCGTTTTGCCCTCTTTGAGACCCGTTATATTGCCGTCGGCGTCTATTGAGACTATAGAAGCGTCTGCGCTTTGATAGCTTATTTTGTCGCTTATTTCCATAGGCACGGTATATGCCTTAAGGCTGAAGCCTTCGCCCATGGGTATTGAAATATCATAGCTGTTTAATGTAACATCACAGCAGGATGTATTGGTTTTCGAGCCGGAGGGATCCCAGTTGTCGCTTCCCTTAAGCACATTATAAGCCGTGTAGCCGTCTGCCTGCTCCTGTGTGAGCACCTTCACAAAATCGGCTCTCTTGCTGAGATCGACAGCTCTGCCGTTTGCATACCTCGAGCCGTATTCCATAAATCTGACTTTCTTTGCCATGGATGAGGAATCCCAAAGGCTGAAGCCTTCTTCCTTCATCAGCTCGGGCATTGTACAGTTGATATAAACGGAATTGGAGCCCGAATTGGGATAAGCGCTGTCGCACTGCCAAGGTCTGCCGAGGTCTATCTTTTCCGCATAATCAGCCGTGTAAGCCTTATCGACATTTAAAATACAATTACTGAAAACATAGCCTATATTATATAATGTCGTGTTGGGCGCAGAAAAATGCCCGCCGTTTTTATAATATACCATATTAAGCTCGCAATTATCGAAAAATGCCGTTGCGTCGCCAAAAATAAAATCTACCGTTCCTTCTACATAACAATTCTTGAGATACACTCTTGCGGGATTGGCAGAGCCCGAGACCTGCTGTCCCTTTGAGGCGCCCTTGAGATAGAGAGTATCCTGTCTGCCTATCATCTTGCAGCTGTCAAGCACGACCTTATCGGCGAGCGTTTCAAGAGCTACCGCCTGGGTCTGATTTCTCTCGCCGTTATTTGCGCCTGCTCCGTAGCCTTCCGTAAGATTGTAGGAATTGACAAATGTAATGTTTTCTGCCGTAAAACCCACAGCCTCCGCAGTAACAGTAACAGTGGCGGTCTTGTCGGTGCCGTAGTTTTTCTTGGGGTCGGCATGTCCGTTAGCCTTGTCGTAGGCTATAGCGACTTCGCCGTTCCTGCTTGCGTTTGAAAATGTAACATAGGGCTTATTTACAGTTACTTCCTCGGTGTATACTCCGGGGTATATCTTTATTACAGCTCTGTATTTTTCCGTAGGCGTGTCCTTTATTGAATCGACAGCCGCCTGAATGGATGTGAAATCACCGCTGCCGTCCTTATTGACCGTTATGGACACACTTTTTGCTGCCGTATCCGCCATGACCGTTGTTCCTCCGAATGAACCGAATAATAGCGACATTGCCAAAACACCGCTTAAAAATCTCTTTAACATCATATTTTACCTCCCCTTACTTGAAATATTCAACGCCCGACAGGAATATCTTTTGATCCTTCTCGCCCGGAACGTTTTTGAATACGCCGTTTCCTATTCTCTCGGAGTGTCCCATCTTGCCGAACACTCTGCCGTCGGGACTTGTTATGCCCTCTATGGCGTACACGGAGCCGTTTATATTATATCTTATATCATAGCTCGGCGTGCCGTTTGCGTCCACATACTGCGTGGCTATCTGTCCGTTTGCCTCGAGAGCCTTTATAGTGGCTTCATCGGCAACAAACCTGCCCTCGCCGTGTGAAAATGCCACCTTGTGTATCTGTCCCGGCTCGGTATTCCAAAGCCAAGGCGATTTGTTTGAAATTATCTTTGTATCCGCAAGGCAGGACACATGACGGCCTATTGTGTTGAATGTAAGCGTAGGCGCGTTTTCCGACATGTCTCTTATTTCGCCGTAAGGCACAAGACCGAGCTTTATAAGAGCCTGGAAGCCGTTGCATATGCCGAGCATAAGACCGTCTCGCTTTGTGAGAAGCTCCATTGTCGCTTCCTTTATGGCAGGATTTCTGAATACGGCTGCAATGAACTTGCCCGAGCCCTCGGGCTCGTCGCCTGCGGAAAATCCTCCGGGTATCATTATTATCTGGCTGTTTCTTATCATTTCAGCCATTTTGTCAAGGCTCTGTATGAGCCAGTCCTTTTTGAGATTTGCTATGACAAGTGTATCTGCGACTGCGCCCGCTCTTTCAAAGGCTTTCTTTGTGTCGTATTCGCAGTTGGTGCCCGGGAACACGGGTATAAATACTCTCGGAGCAGCTATGCCCTTGCCCATGTGCTTCTTTGTTACAGCCTCAAAGCTTTTGAGCGTTATATCGGATCTATCGAAGCTGTCATAGTGCTTTGTGGGGAATATCTTTTCAAGAGGCTTGAACCAAGCCCTTTTTGCCTCGTCAATAGTAATGGTCTCGCCGTTTACCGTGAAGCTTTCTTCCGCCGTGGTACTGCCTATTACCTTATAATCAAAGCCTTTAAGCTCCTTTTCGATATCCACGCCCTTGGGTATCTCAAGCACGAACGAGCCGTAACCGCTTCCGAACAGGTCATCGTCATGTATAACTATGCCTATGTCGTTGCCGAAAGCCATTTTGCTCAAGGCTGCGGCTATACCGCCTATACCCACGGTATGAGCGGAAACTGCTTTTTTAGCCTTTATAAGACCGCTTACAAGCTCAAAATTCTTTATGAGCTCGTCGAAGTCGGGAATATCGTATTCGTCATAGTTTGTGGTTATTCTTACAAGCGTGCTGTCGGTATTCTTTAATTCGGGAGAAATAACCGTGTCTGTATCAGAAACATTTACGGCAAACGAAACCAGCGTGGGCGGAACATCCATATCCTTGAATGTGCCCGACATACTGTCCTTGCCGCCTATGGAGGCTGTACCCAGCTTCATCTGCGCCGTAAGAGCGCCCAAAAGAGCGCTGAAGGGCTTGCCCCATCTCTCGGGAGCATCTCCCAACCTTTCAAAATACTCCTGGAAGGTAAGACGGCAGCCGTCATAATTGCCGCCCGAAGCCACGACCTTGGCAACGGATTCCACAACGGCATATACCGCGCCGTGATACGGGCTCCATTTTGCCGCCGATGGATCATAGCCGTAGCTCATAAGCGTAGCCGTTTTGGTATCGCCCTCGTATACGGGCACCTTTGCAGCCATAGCCTCTATGGGCGTGAGCTGATTCTTGCCTCCGAAGGGCATAAGAACCGTGCCTGCGCCTATGGTCGAATCGAAGCGTTCCGAAAGACCCTTCTGACAAGCCACATTGAGATCGGACAGAGCGGCAAGCCACTGTTCTTTTATACTTCCCGTATATCCGCCTTCTTTATATTTCTCGGCAGGCTGCTCCACAGCTACCTTGGTATACTGCATAGCGCCGTTTGTATCGAGGAAATCTCGTGAAATATTAACTATGTCCTTTCCGTTCCAGAACATTTTAAGTCTTCTGTCGTCCGTAACCTCCGCAACGACTGTTGCTTCGAGATTTTCCTCGTTCGCGCGCTCTATAAACCTGTCCGCGTCCTCGGGCTTTACGACTACAGCCATTCTCTCCTGAGATTCGGATATGGCAAGCTCCGTGCCGTCAAGTCCCTCGTATTTCTTGGGCACAAGGTCAAGATTTATTTCAAGTCCGTCGGCAAGCTCGCCTATAGCTACCGATACGCCTCCTGCGCCGAAGTCGTTGCAGCGCTTTATCATACGGCTGACCTCGTGATTTCTGAAAAGTCTCTGTATCTTTCTTTCCGTAGGCGCGTTGCCCTTCTGTACCTCCGCGCCGCAGGTGAGTATGGATTCTTCATTGTGCTC